>CAZOFF010000050.1:0-2308 GCA_964579165.1 Candidatus Woesearchaeota archaeon | reverse complement strand
TGGATAAGTATAAGATATATGAATACTCTAAAGAAAACAGAAATCAATTTAAAGAATTTACACATTTAGCAAGTGGTAGTTTTATTTCGCAAAACAGGGAGTTAGTTAAACAAGGAAAGTTGTGCTATGCTTTTTTACCAGTTACAAATGATTTTCATATTTCATTCTTCTTTGAAAAAGAAGGTGATTTGTTCTTTAAAGTTTTTTATTCATCTTGTAGAGACTGTTATAGAGTCGAGCCGGGGATTTTTCCTTATGTAGAGTTGAGACATAGTATACAGCTTTCAAAAATGGATAACTATCTTACAGATAACCGAGTTTCTATGATAAGAGCGGACCCTGAAGTTTTAATAGCAAGTTATAGAGAATTTGAAAAACTAATTAATAACACTCGGGCATAAGGGCAATAAGAACTCTACCATAGAAATCTTTAAATAGAAATTTCTAATGTTTTTTATATGAAAAAAGCGGTAGCCTTTATTATAATAGCACTTTTTGCAATTTCTCCAGTTCTTGCTCTTTATTTAGAATTTCCAACAGAGAGAGATGAGGCTACATTAATAATAGACTTAAATGAACCAGCTAGTTTCGTTGCTAACATAACCAATAAGGGTTCTTCAGGTAATATTCAATTTTATAATTTATTGGGATTTAGAATGTTACCTTCAAGCTCTGTTTCAATTTCATCTGGAGAAACAAAAGAAATTAAATTGGATATTTACGCTCCTGAAAACTTTGCACAAAGAGGATTTTATTTATTTCAATATTTTATTAAAAACCAAAATGGAGAGCAACAAGAAAGAGATATGCTTCTTAAAATAGTTGAATTAAAAGATGCATTTGAGATAGGTGCTCAAGAATTTGATCCAGAATCAACTTCAGTGGATATATACATATTTAATAAAGAAAAATTCAATTTTGAGAAGATAAACGCGAAATTTAAATCCGCTTTTTTTGAGATAGATAAAGAATTTTCATTAGCTTCAAATTCCAAGCAAGAATTCACAATAAAATTGGATAAAGAGTCATATAACAAACTGCGGGCGGGATTTTATACTATGACTGCGGAAATAGAGGTCAAAGAAAAAACAACGGAAGTCCAAGGCACATTAAAATTTATTGAGAAAAATATTGTTACAGATAAAAGCAACGAATATGGTTTGTTTGTTAACACTTACACCATAAGTAAAACAAATGAAGGAAATGTAGTTTCAAATGCAGAAGTTCAGGTTAAAAAGAATATTATTTCCAGGTTATTTACTACAATAACACCTGCTCCAGATTCAACAACCAGAAAAGGATTTATTGTTTATTATGATTGGGGTAGAGATTTAAACCCTGGAGAAACATTAAATATTAAGGTAAGGACTAATTGGTTCTTTCCTTTTATAATAATATTATTTGTTGTGATAATAGTAATTTTCACAAAAAGATCAGCGGGAACAGATATTGAATTAAGAAAGAGGGTTAATTTTGTTAGAGCAAAAGGGGGGGAATTTGCACTTAAGGTTTCTTTAACTGTTCAAGCTAAAAAACACATTGAAAAAGTAAATGTTATAGATAGACTTCCTCCCTTAGTTAAAGTTTATGAGAGATTTGGTGCAGAAAAACCAGTAAGAATCAATGAAAAAACAAAGAGAATAGAATATAACTTTGATAGTTTAGAAGCTGGAGAAGTAAGAATCATCTCATATATTATTTATTCTAAAGTGGGAGTTTTAGGAAAGTTTGCATTGCCATCTGCAACAGCAGTATTTGAAAGTAATGGCAAGGTTAAAGAGGCCTATTCAAATAGGGCCTTTTTTGTGGCAGAACAAAAAGTAGGAAAAGAAGGCGAAGACGAATTTTGATTGACGCTTTTCTTTAAATTTATTAAACATTTGTGAATTGGATTATACAAATTAAAGACAAAATTAGATTATAATAAGATTCTGATTCTTTAAAACAACAAAGAAAAAATATATTCATAAAAATTATCATAGACTTCTAAAGTGGTTAATAATCATAAAAAAATCAAAAATCTACCAACAGAATATTTAAAAAACTACAAAATCTTGTAGATTAAGTATATAGATAATATATACAAACAATCCCCGCGTAGCTTAGTGGTTAAAGCGCTTGGCTGTAGATATAAGCCCTCAGCCTATTTTAATAGGAGAGAGCGCGAGAGAACCTTGGTTCTATCTCGCGTCTAAGGTGGATATTCCATAAGGAAATTAAATGAAACCCCAAAAGTCAAGAGAGTATGTGGTAACACAGACTTCAGCAGAACCCGAGAGATCCCCAGTTCGAATCTGGGCGCGGGGAT
>CAZOFF010000049.1:0-2703 GCA_964579165.1 Candidatus Woesearchaeota archaeon | reverse complement strand
CTTCCTTAAATCTCGGATACTTTTGAAATGCGGTTCTAAAAAAATTGTAAATTATGAACTTCATGGAGTAAAAAATGGCTAAAAATATACTTTTTGCGATTAGCTCTTTAGGATTGGGACATGCTACAAGAAGTTTACCATTAATAAATCATTATTCAAATGATAATAAAATATTCATTGTTTCAACAGGAAATACATTAAGATTTCTTAAAAATGAACTAAAAAATAATAAAAAAGTGAAGTTTTTTGATTTAGAAGATTTACCTCCATTAGAAAGGGGTTTAGGAGCTATGTTTTATTTTTATTTAATATCTGATTCCATTAAAGCTATTTTTACTATAAAAAAAGAACATATTTTCTGTGAAGAATTTATTAAAAAGAATAAAATAGACTTTATTATCTCTGATGTAAGATACGGGTTTTATTCTAGGGATGTTCCAAGTTTTGTAATTACCCATCAGATTAATTTAATATTGCCAAGGGGCTTTGGTTTTCTAAAGCCAATAGTTAGTTATTTTCAATATCTTTCATTAAGAAATTTTGAATTAGTTTTTATACCTGATTTTAAAAATTGGAATAAAAATCTTTCTGGTAAGTTGTCACATAATAGTTTAACAGATAAACTAAATGTAAAATTTATAGGTATTTTGTCTTCATACAAAAAGGAAAAAATGAAACAAGATATTGATTATTATTTTATAATTAGCGGATATATCAAGGATAATAAAGAATCTTTTATTAAGAATCTTATTGAGCAAAGCAAGAGATTAAATGGAAAAAAGGTTTTTGTTTTAGGAGAGACCAATCAAAAATATCATAAAATTGATAAAAAGAATAATATTGAGATTTATTCTAGTGTTTCTGGCAAATTAAGAAATAATTTAATGAATCGTGCTAAAATAGTAATATCTAGAAGTGGTTATACAACGATTATGGATTTAGTAGAACTTGGTAAAAAGGGATTGATTGCCCCTACTCCTAATCAGACAGAACAAGAATATCTAGCTAATTATCTCTATAAATATTTTACTTCATTTGATTCCACACAAGATTTTGATTTAGCTAAATTAATAAATAAAGCTAGGAAAAGCAAGGTTTTTATATCTAAAAATAAAACAGAAGATAGCCTTAAAACAATTATTAAAACCATAGATAATTTTAAACAATGAAAAGAGTAATACAAAAAAATACATTAAGTTTTATGACATCTAAGAGCTATAAGTTTATAAGAACTCCTTTAGATATCTGGGATAGTTTAAAGAAAGAATTTAACTTTAATGTTGATGCTTGTGCTTCTGATGATAATCATTTACTGCCAAAATATTGGACTAAAGAGCAGGATTGCTTAAAACAGGATTGGACAGGGGAAATAGTTTATTGTCATCCAATGTTCGACATGTTTATAGGGAAATTTGTTAAGAAAGCATTTGAAAGCAAATGTTTAACAGTAATGCTTATCCCAGCTTCAACCCATACAAGATATTTTCATAAATATATCTATAAGAATCCAAATTGTGAAATTAGATTTTTAGAAAAACCCAAACAGGGATTTAATTTTGGTCATGAAGATGGAACATTTGAAGAAATTCCAAAAGGAAAAGTTGGTTATATCAAGCCACTTATGGTGGTAATTTTTTGGAATAATTAATAATTAGTAATCAAAACTTCTTTAACTGGCTTAAAATTCTCATGTGCTTGTAAAGTATATCTTGCATCTACTTTTCTTATTTTCAATCCCTTACAACTTTTACGAACTTCTGGATGATTATCATAACTTATCATAACCTTGCCTTTCATCTTTTTTGCTACATCGCAAACATCTTTTGGAGTTACCCCATGGACTTTATATGAATCTCCTCCCACTACATAAGGTGGGTCTAAATAATGAAATGTATCTTTTGAATCATATTTTTGCATAACCTTGGAAAAATCTTGGTTTAAGATAGTTGCACTTTTTAATTTATCTTTATAATCTTCAGTATGTGCTTTTTGATATTTTATTCCTAAATCTTTTCTTTTCGCAAATCTTTTCTTACATTCTTTACAGGTTTTTTTTGAACTTAATGTATAAGTTTTCATTTGGGCTCCAAAAGATGTTTTATTTAAGTAAGCAATATCACAAGCAGATTTATTTGATTTATTTTTTATCCTATTAAATCTTTGTCTTGAGGGATAAATATTACATTGAGAAAATCCTCTTCCATTTTTGAATGCTCTATGAACTTTTATAATATCATGATCTTTATCATTCAATATACTTTTTTGAGCCAATGGTTTTTTAAAGAAAACAGCTCCACTTCCTGCAAAAACTTCATTATAAACTTTATGTGGAGGCATTTTTTTAATAAGGGTGTCTGCTAGTCTAGATTTTCCCCCTGTATAAGCAAGTGCTGGTTTTAAAGGCTTATCGTTTGGCTTACAAAAAGTTTTCCCATCAAGTTTGCATACTTTAGGTTTTATATTAACATTGCTATGTTTATGCCGAACAGGTTTAGAATGATGAAAACCAAAGAATTTCATCTTATCCACACAGCTTTTTTAATTTTTTATTAGCAGAACTAAAATTCCTGTGTGATGATAATGATTCCTCATATTCATTTTTCCCTCTTTTTGTATGTTTTACTATATCATACATTTTTTTACTTTTTCCCTTTGTCAAATAATTTCTTGATTCAATTGTATACTTACAAGTTTTCATTTTAA
>CAZOFF010000048.1:0-2866 GCA_964579165.1 Candidatus Woesearchaeota archaeon | reverse complement strand
ATTAGCTTGTCAATGCACAATAAACTCTGGAGAAGTTGAGATAGAAGAGTTTTAAAAAGGTTTATAAAGACCTAATCTATTAATTTTTTATGTTAACTCGCGATGGACAATTTATAAATTGTGATTTCCCAAAACCTTCAAAAAAATATACTTCTAAGCAAGGTGATGTGATTTGGGGTAGTTTAGAGGGAATTATTAATTTGAGGCTTCCAGACTTATTAAAGACATGTTTTGTTCCAGGTTCTACTTTAAGAGCCACTCTTGCACAAGCAGAAAAATATGAGCGAGGAGGAAAGGATTTCATTAGCCAAGCACCATACATATACTATAAGGTTTTTGGCATAGAAGCTATGAGAGGAATTCTTATGGGGATTGCCGCCAATCGTTATGTTATCGAACCACTAACAAAACAGTTAAGTCAATATTTTTCTTAAAAACCTGAACAAAAAAGCTTAAAACCCTTGTGAGATATTTATTTCTATGACATTAAACTTTGAACTTGATAAAGCCTTAAATGAAGTAAAAAAAGCTAAAGCTAAGAAAGTGTTAGTTCAGCTTCCAGAAGGAATAAAACAAAATGCTTTTGAAATACAAGAAGAGATAAGCAAACTGGGAGTAGAAGTTGTGTTTTCAGGAGAAACTTGTTGGGGAGGATGTTCTATTGCTGTTAATGAAGCAAGAGATGCTAGAGCAGACTTAATTCTTCATTTTGGGCATGCAAAATTTATAGATGTAGATGAAAAGAAGGCAGGAGTAAAAATAATTTATATTGAAGTAAGAGATGAGCTTAATTTACTTCCGATACTAAAGAAATCACTTCCTTCTTTAAAGAAATATAAAACCCTTGGATTAAGCTATTCTGTTCAGCATAAACATGATATCCCTAAAGTTATAAAATTCTATGAACATAATGGAAAGAAAATTATTCTTAGCGAAAAAATAGGCTTCGCTGCTTATGAAGGGCATGTTGTGGGTTGTGAGTATGGAGGACTTAAGACAATACAAAATAAAGTTGATTGCTTTGTGATATTAGGAAATCAATTTCACTCTATGGGTGCGGCTATTGCAGTTAATAAGCCGGTTATTTTATTAGATGTTTATAACGATGATGTAAGAAGCATGGAGGGAATAAGAGATAAGATACTCAAACAGAGAATAATAAGCGTTGAAAAAGTGAAGGATGCAAGAAAGATAGGAATACTTGTGGAAGTTAAGCCCGGACAGAAATTTGGAAGCCCAAAACTTTTAATTAAAAAACTAAAAGACAAAGGCAAAGAGGTTATTGTTATATCCATAAGTGAAATAACTCCAGATAAACTTATGAACTTTTACAATATAGATGCTTTCATAGAGTTAGCTTGCCCAAGAATTGCTGTTGATGATTATGCAAAATACAACAAACCAATAATAACATACAGAGAAGCCATGGTTGCCCTAGGTGAAAAATCCTGGGACGATTTAATAAGAGAAGGGATATTGTAAACCTTCTATATTGTTACTACTTAATAAACACAATATGGTTCTTATTTCACATTGTAAGAAATATCTTATAATACAAATATTTATAAACTATATTGTAATATGTTTTATATGTTACAAGAGATAAAAGAAATACTTACCTTGCAAAAACGAGAAATAGAAATAAAACTTAAAGAAAAATATATTGAGAGAAACCAAGATTTAAAATTAACTAATGATTTAATAAAAGTAATAGTCGGGCCAAGAAGAGCTGGAAAATCCTTTTTTGCAATACATTTTTTAAATAAACAAGGAAAATTTGGTTATGTTAATTTTGATGATGAAAGATTAGTTGAGGTAGAAAATTACGATGAGATAATTGTTGCTATGAATTCTGTTTATGATAATCCAAAATTTGTCCTTTTTGATGAAATTCAAAATCTTTCCAAATGGGAATTGTTTGCCAATCGCCTGCAAAGGCAAGGATACAATTTAGTTATTACTGGAAGCAATTCAAATCTTTTAGGCAAGGAATTAGCAACCCACCTCACCGGAAGGCATTTGTTAACCAATATCTTTCCTTTTTCATTCAAAGAGTATCTTAAATTTGAAAATAAAGAATTAATAATTTCCGAGATAAAAGAAAAACTATCGCAATACTTGCTTAACGGGGGTTACCCCGAGATATTGTCAAAAAAAGTTGAATTAAAAGAATACCTGTCCAATTTGTTTAATTCAATATTGTATAGAGATATTGTGAAAAGATATAAAATAAGGAATCCTAAACAGATTGAGAATTTAGCGATTTATCTTATTTCAAATATTGCGAATGAATATTCTTATAACTCTTTAACAAATAGTGGAAAAATCAAAAGCTCCCATACAACTGAAAAATATCTTAGTTATTTAGAGGAATCTTTTATTTTATTTAGTTTAAATAGGTTTTCATATAAAGTTAAAGAGCAATTGTCCTCAAATAAAAAAATTTACTGCATAGACAACGGATTTATCCAAGCAAAGGCATTTAAATTAAGTCCTGACTTTGGAAAATTATATGAAAATGTAGTTGCTTGTAAACTAAAGAAAGAAGAAATTGAAGGAAAATTAAGGTTTTATTACTGGAAAAATCAACAGCAAGAAGAGATTGATTTTATTATACAAGAAGGCTTAAAAGTTAAGCAATTGATACAAGTTTGTTTTAATATGAGTGATTTAGAAACTAAAAACAGAGAAATAAGAGCGTTAATTAAAGCAAGTAAAGAACTGAAATGTAATAATCTTTTGATTATAACTGAAGATACAGAAAGTGAAGAGAAAGTAGAATGGTTTGGTGATAAAGCAACCATAAGATTCATCCCCCTTTGGAAATGGCTACTTGAATAATCTTACATCACGAGGAAAAAGTTGG
>CAZOFF010000047.1:0-3541 GCA_964579165.1 Candidatus Woesearchaeota archaeon | reverse complement strand
GTATTAAAGAACAACAATTTTTAAAAACATGATTTTAGTTTGTTGGATATGGTTAAAGTGGAAGATATAGGAGAAATTGCAAAATATCAATTAATTCAGTCTGGAGATGAATCCATCAATGATGCTTATAACTTAATTATAAATGGGGCTGATATGAATGATACTCCAAATAGGGTTGCAATCAATTTAGCATTAAGAGTAATTACTAACCCTGACCAGCATTATAGTGTTGGTGGCGATATAAGATTTAAAGTTAAATATATACAAGATTTTTTAAATCCTACAGATATCTAATTACCTTTATACAATATTGATAAAACAACCTAATCCAACCAAACTATTAAAATAAAGTTTTAAGATTACAATCTGCTATTTGCCACTAACATTAATCACGCCAAGCGAAGATTCACATCAGTTTAAATCTCAATTTTATCAAAATCATTTGCAATAAATGTTTTTTTGAAAACTTCTCGAGCTTCATTTAATATCTTTTTTTGCTCATTTTCTGTTTCATATCTTTGACTTAAATGAGTGAGAATAAGCTTTTTTACATTTGCTTTTTTAGCTATAGTTGCGGATTGAGAAGAAGTAAGATGATAGTTTAGTTGTTCTTTATTCTTTAATTCAGAACTAAAACTTGATTCGATTATCAATAAATCTGCATTCTTAGCATAGCTAATCAATCTATTATCAAAACCCGTGTCTAATATGACACTAATTTTTTTTTCATTTTCTTTGTAGGTTAAATCTTTTGCAAAATAGGTTTTTCCTTTATGTTGAATATTTTTTCCTTGTTTTAATCCGTGTAAAAATTTTCCATGAGGTAATCCTGTTTGTTTTAATTTCATTTTATCAATTCTTATTTGACCTTTTTTGATTATATTGTAAGACAAGGCAGGAATTCCATGAAAGACTTTATTTGCTTCTACAATAATATCTTTCTTTTCTAAAATTTTTTTATCGGAATCTATTTCAGTTATTTTTAATTTTATTTTGCCAGTAAAAACAAAAGTTTTTAATAAATTTCTCATAAACTTTTTTGTTCCTTTAGGTCCAGAGATTTCAAGTGTTTTATTATAACCATTTAATGTTAAAGTCTGTAGCAAACCCGGAATTCCCA
Organism: Candidatus Woesearchaeota archaeon; assembly: GCA_964579165.1. GTDB lineage: Archaea > Nanobdellota > Nanobdellia > Pacearchaeales > GW2011-AR1 > CAZOFF01. Next base: position 2,421 of record CAZOFF010000047.1, on the reverse strand, counting down.
AAACGTGATCTCCGTGCCAATGAGTAATTAAAATTCTTGTTAATCTCATTGGGCTTAACTTTGCCTTTCTAAACTGTCTTTGAGTTCCTTCTCCACAATCAATAAGTATATTCTCATCTGCATAGCTAACCAGAATGCTTGAATGATTTCTTTCTTTTGTTGGGACAGCACTTGCAGTTCCTAAAAAAGTAATCTTGATATTGCTTGTCATAGATATAACAAGTAGAAATAATTTAATAATGTATCTAAAATATTTAATTTAAGCCAAGCTAAATTAATATGTCAAGAAAATTTAAACCTTTGCCTAAAAGGCAAGGGACATTGCAAAGCAATGTCGTTTTCTTGAGCATGATCAAAAATCTAAAACAACTCTCAAAAGATTTTTGACATTAAAATTCTCTTTAAAATTTTATTTGAATCTTAGAAGTCTTACTCTTTTTTACTTGAGCTTGATGCAGGAGAAATAAAGATAATAGTATCCCCTCTTAAAAAAGTGAGTCCTATATTTCTTTTTACCTCGTGGTTCTCCATCTCTTTTGTGTTATCCAATACAAGATTTATATGGATATCAAAAGCTAGCAGAGTTCCAATAAACTGCTGATCTCCTTTCAAATGAACTAAAACTTCTTTGCCTTTAGAATTATTTAACAAGTCTAAAGGTCTTTCAATGCCATTAACCATATTTTAACTTTGCGGATTAATCTTTTTAAAGCTTTCTTTTGTTAAGTCTTATAATTGCAAGTTAATTAAAATTTTTATTAAAACGAAAGTTATTTAAAACAACTTAAAATCAGTTTATTATGACAACTAAGAAAGGAAGAAAGATTACTGGGGGGAAATATGTCCAAAATAGAAAGAAGAAAGCCAATGAAACGGGGAGACAAATAAGAATAATTAAATTGGGAAAAGAAAAGAGAAGAAATAAAAGAGTTAAGGGCGGGAGAGATAAAAGTTTTTTACTACGGGCCAGTATGATTAATCTTTTAATCGATGGAGAAATAAAGAAGATTTCTATAAAAAACGTTCTTGAAACGCCAAGCAATAAATTCTTAGCAAGACAAAATATTCTAACTAAGGGAACTATTGTTGAAACAGATTTAGGAAAAGCGAAAATAACGAATAGGCCCAGTCGAGATGGGATAGTTAATGGTTTGCTTTTGAGGTAATTTAATCTTTTTTCTATTTTTTAAATTTTTCTGAGAAATTTTTTACTATTTTTGCAAGACTAAATTTGTAGAAACCTTTATAAATAGGAAACATTTATAAATCTTACTGTTAAACTTTGGAGTTATAAAATTCTACAATGGTTTTTGTAAAAAGATGCCCTGAGTGTGGCTCAATAAATCTCACACATGACGAACATCATGGTGAAGTTATATGCAATGATTGCGGATTAGTTGTTGAAGAAAAAATGGTCGATACTGGACAAGACTTGCAAGGCAAGTTTGATAAATCTGAGAAAAAGGGTAGAGGGGGAGCTCCAATGTCCATTCAAAAATTTGACAAAGGACTTACAACAAATGTTGGAGAAATTTCTGATATTTACAAATTAGAGCCTGGGCAAACAAGGAAATTCTTAAGATTAAAAAAATGGCAAGAAAGAGTTTCAACAAGCATTGAGAGAAATCTTAGATTGGCTATGGCTGAACTAAGAGTTATAGCATCATACTTAACTTTGCCAAATGTTGTAAGAGATGAAGCTTCAAGAATTTATAATTATGTGTTACAAAGAGGATTAGTAAGGGGGAGAAGTATGGAATCTGTTATAGCTGCTTGTTTGTATGCTGCTTGCAGAAGTTACAACATACCAAGAACTTTAGATGAAATGGCTACAGCTTCGGATGTTGAAAGGAAGGAGATTGGGAGAACTTATAGATTTATTGTAAGAAAGCTAGGAATTACTGTTAAGCAAAGCTCTCCTAAGGATTACATCTCAAGATTTGCTTCTGTTTTAAATTTAAGTCCTAAAACGCAGAATGATGCTCTTAAAGTTTTAAAACAAGCTGAATCCGCCGAATTAACAAGTGGAAGAGGACCTGCAGGAATCTCTGCAGCTGCATTGTATGTTGCTGCATTAATGAATGATGAGAAAAAAACTCAAAGAGAAGTTGCGGATATTGCAGGAATTACAGAAGTTACAATAAGAAATAGATACAAGGAATTAATTGAAAAACTTAAATTAGAAGATAAGTTGAAGATAAAAGAATTGGAATCCAAAGCTGAAAAAGCAAAAAAGAAATGATTCTGCAGAATAATCTAATTAGTTGTTGAGCAAACTTTGAATATTAACATAAAAATTTATCTTAAAATATTCTGCTCCTACGTCGCAAATAGATAAAATTAAACTAATAATTAAACTAATAATTAAAAAGTCCTTGAGTTTTACCACGGCTTAAAAGCCGTGGTTTGTTTGGGACTCAT
>CAZOFF010000046.1:0-3836 GCA_964579165.1 Candidatus Woesearchaeota archaeon | reverse complement strand
AAAGGAAGCACTTTAGCAACTTCTTTTGCAAGATCTGAATTGTAATAAGCTGCAATTCTTATTGCTGAAACAATTATTGCAGATATTATTAATGTACTTGCTGTTGTTTGTCCTTCTGTTAGCATTAAAAGAAAGAATGCAAATACTGAAAACCAAATAAATACCATCAAAGGAAGCAGGATTATAAACTCTGTGATATAAAAGAAAGTTGCAACTAATCTCTCTAAAAATGGATGGTCAGAGCGATTATATCGTTTAAGGTTTAATTGAAGAATATCTCTTCGAGCAATAAATATGTAAAATTTAAACACAAAAATAATATAGACAACTACAATCATGACTAACATTAGTAAATTTAAAAATGTTGCTGCAAAAGGGGGGAGCATATTCGCAAAACTATTATAAGAGCTGGTTACTGCATTAAAAAAATCTGAAATTCCCCCAACCATATTTGATTAAGATGTTTGTATTTTTTAAAGCCTTTGTTTAATATTAAGTCAAGTTCATAGCTTAACATTTTGCACTCGTTTCCACTCGTGATGTTTTTTAGATTGATAATAGAGGAAACAACCATTAATCATAATCATCGAAGATGTTTTCATATTAGTTTACTTTTATTGATTTGCGACGAAGGAACAATATATTTTAAGTTTAAAATAAGTTTTTATGCTAAGATTCAAGTTTTACTTAACATTTAAGGAAAGTTTAAATATATTCTATTGCTATTATCGCTATGATTGATATAAAAGATTTAAGAGAAAGACCTGAAATATACAAAGAAAATACAAAAAAAAGGGGAAAAAACATTGCGATTATTGATAGAATTTTAAAAATAGATGGGCAATGGAGAAAAGCAAAAGTTAGAGCTGACTCTTTGAGGGCAGAAAGAAATAAAGTTTCTAAGTCTATTAACCAATATAAAAAACAAGGAAAAGATGTGACCACTCTTATAAAAAAGGCAAAGGAACTTCCAGAACAAATAAGAAAAGCAGAAGAAGACGAAGCTCTTTCATTTAATCAACTTAATAAGGAAATTTATTCTATCCCAAATCTTATGCATCCAAATGTTCCTTTTGGAAAAACTGATAAAGATAATGTTGAAGTTAAAAAAATTGGCAAACCCTTAAAATTTAATTTTCCTGTAAAAACTCATCAAGAACTTGGCAAGCATCTTGATATTTTGGATTTTGAAACATCTGCTTCTACATCCGGAAATGGATTTTATGTTCTTAAAGGAGATTTAGCATTATTAAATCAGGCTTTAATTAGATTTGTTATAGATAAGATGATTTCTAAAGACTATGTCTATATCGAAACTCCTTTAATGTTAAGAGAAGATGTAATAAAAAATGTTACTGATTTAAATGATATGGTTAATCAGATATACAAAGTTGAAGGCGAAGATTTGTATTTAATAGGAACTTCTGAACATTCAATGATAGGAAGGTATATCCAACAAACAATTCCAGAGGATGAACTCCCAATAAAAAATACTTCTTATTCAATGTGCTTTAGGAGAGAAATTGGAAGTCATGGAATAGATGAAAAAGGACTTTATAGAACCCATCAATTCAATAAAGTTGAGATGATTATTATATGCAAAAATGATGTTAAAGAATCAATGAAATATTTTGAAGAAGCAAAAGAAATTGCAGTTGAAGTCTTTAAAGATTTGGGAATTCCAATAAGAATTCTTGAAATATGTTCTGGAGATTTGGGAAATTTAAAGTATAAACAAGTTGACATAGAAGCTTGGTCACCAAAACTCAAAGATTATTATGAAGTTGGAAGTTGTTCAAATTTAACAGATGCTCAAGCAAGAAAACTAGGAATTAGAGTTGTAACAAGAAGAGCAGAAAGATACACCCCCCATACATTGAATAATACTGCTATTGCAACATCAAGAGCCCTTATAGCAATTCTTGAAAATTATCAACAAAAAGATGGAAGTGTTAAAATTCCAAAAGTATTATGGAAGTATATGAACGGCAAAAAGACAATTGAGATTAAGAAGGAAAAGAAAATGAAAAAAGATGTTAAAGAAAAAACTAAAGTTAAAAAAGGAGGTAAGTAAAAAATAAAATGAATTTTAAACCAAGTTTGTGGAAAGTTGTTGTGTCGTTGTTAGTTGGTATTGTTGCTGATTATTATATTAGTTCAAAAATAACTTGTAAGATGGGTGTAAGTTGTTCAATATCTCAATTCATGTTAAACCCAATTAATCTCGCTCTCTCCTTAATACCTTTAATTATAGTCTATATTATCTGGAGCTTTTTTCAAAGAAGAGATAGATATAGAAGGAGATGATAATTAATATATTGGTTGTTAAGTTAAATTAATTAAGACATTAATATTAATTTATTAAATGATAAAAAGGAGGTAAAAATGGTTAAGAAAAAAAGAGTTGAGAAAATTAGAAAACTTAGTGGGAATGTTGCAAGAAAAATGATGGCAATGGTTATGCCAAAAACGGCAAAACTTAAGCCTATTGAATTTGGCTTAGCAGGTGGTTTAATCACTGCTATTTGTATTTTAGCTATAACAATATTAGTAGATTTAACTGGTCAGGGTTTAGCATTTTACATCTTGATTTACAGTATGTATGGTTCTTTAGGTTATAACACAAGTGTTCTTGGGATCGTGTTAGGAGCTATTTATGGTTTCATAGATGGCTTTATTATTACATGGTTATTTGCTGTAATTTACAATAAACTTGTTTAATTTTTTATTTTTATTATTTGTTAATTTTTATTTTTGATGAAGATGTTTGTACTGGAAGCACCTTACTCTTAGCTATCAAAGTTTTTAAAGATACATTTAACTTTAAACGTTTTAATTTTATAAAACTATAAAAGCTCAAGAAAAGCTTTAAAAATAGATGTTATTAATTAGTTATGGTTATTAATATGCCTTGGTAGTTTAGTGGCTAAAACACGTCCCTGTCGCGGACGAGTCCCGGGTTCGATTCCCGGTCAGGGCGCTCTTTTGTGTTTTGAAGATATCTTTTTATAAATTCTATATTTGATTAATAAAATTTATTATCCGCCAAAATATTGGTTTTTTCTTAGTAATAAAAATTTTGATAACGGATTCTACTCTAACCCCTCACAGGCTATTCCATCACTATCACTGTCTAAATGATGCGGATCTATGTTGCTAGTAGTTTGATTTTCTAGAATTCTTTTGCAATAATCATAAGTATTCTGAGCATCCAATTGATTATCAAAACCCTCACAATTATAAAGGTCTTCTGAACAAATAAATGTGATGTCATTTCCCCCATCATTTGATAAATTTTCATTGTACATGCCATTCAGATTATTATCTTTTGATTCACCCTTATTAACTAATTTTAGAACAATAATAGATCCAATTATGGTTGTTGCAATAATCAAAATCACAATAATTATAATAATCCAGCTCTTTTTCATGCATTGTATAACAAATGAACATTAAAAAACGTTTTGTTTGAGTTATTTAAATTATTTGAATAATTTCTTAATTCTGTCTATTAATGAAAGAATATTCCTTTGGGTATTAAGTCTCACTAAATCTCCTGGAGATAAATTGTATTTCTCGGCGTTTAGTGTGCAATAAGCATCATCATCACGAAGCGGGATTTCAACCGAATCACTTGAAGCCCAGGGGTCACTGCTGCTTTTTTCAACCCGCATAATCCAACCATGATATTTTTTGCCATATTTATCTCCTATTTTAGGCAAATAAATTTCTTTTATATCTTGGGATCTTGGGTCTAACATAAAACTCCAAGATATGCTTAATTTTTAAATATTTTTGTATTGCACAACAGCTTTAAAAAGGAAGGGTTTATTGAT
>CAZOFF010000045.1:3966-4208 GCA_964579165.1 Candidatus Woesearchaeota archaeon | reverse complement strand
AAGTTGGAATTGGAGATGGAAGTGTTGCTTTTGGGTCTGCAAGAGGAAACTGGGCGTTATCTGTTCCATTTATGAAAAAGAAAGGGATAACATTTAAGGATATTTTTACAATGCATGAAATGGATGAAGAAAAAAAACAAGAGTGGGTTTGGAAAAATGCTCCTTTATATGAAATCCTTTTAGATATGGCAGTTAAGCATCTTCCTAATCCATTAGAAGCGCAAAAATATAGAATTCCTAAG
>CAZOFF010000045.1:0-3956 GCA_964579165.1 Candidatus Woesearchaeota archaeon | reverse complement strand
AAAAATATGGAAAGGAGATTTAGATAGTGAACTTGGCAAGGATTTAATTAATTGCAATGAAAAAGGAAAAGTTGCTTTTGTTATAACAAGAATTGTTATCGAACCTCGAGCGGGCAAAGAAATATGCGCTGGAAGATTATTTTCAGGAACATTAAGAGTAGGAGAGAATGTTTATCTAAATCTTGCAAAACAAAAACAAAAAGTACAACAATTGCTTGTTTACAATGGGATCAAACCAGAACAAGTTGATGAAGTTTCTTCCGGAAATGTTTTAGCAATAGCAGGCATAAGTGGAGAATCAGGAGAAACGATAACTCTTGAACCAGAAACACCTTTTGAAGAACTTAAACATATTTTTGAACCTGTTATTACAAAGTCAATTGAAGTCACAAAAAACCAAGACCTTCCAAAATTAGTTGAAATATTAAAAAAAGTTGCAAAAGAAGACCCCTCGTTAAAAGTAGAGATAAATGAACAAACAGGAGAATCTTTAATTTCTGGAATGGGGGAGTTACATTTAGAAATTATAGAAAATAGAATTAAAACAGAAAAAGGACTTGAAGTCAAGACATCTGCTCCAATAATTGTTTATAGAGAAACAGTTGCAAAAGAAAGCCCCTCTATGGAAGGAAGATCTCCTAATAAACATAATAGCTTCTTTATTCAAATTGAACCTTTAGAAGATGAGATTTATCAAGCAATTAAATCAGGAGAATTGCCTGAAATAAGACTTAAGAAAAAAGTTCCAGAAGTGACAGATGTATTTACAAGATTTGGCTGGAGTGGAGATGAAATAAAAAGTATAAGAGATATTTACAAAGGAAATTTAGTTTTGGATCAAACAAGAGGTGAAGTTCATATGATTGAGGTTATTGAAATGATTTTAGATGCATTTGAAATGGTAATGGATCAGGGACCATTAGCAAGAGAACCTTGCATGAAATTAAAAGTTTCAATAACAGATATAAAGCTTCATGAAGATGCAATTCATAGGGGCCCTGCTCAGGTTTATCCCGCTGTAAGAGATGCTATTAAAGAAGCAATGGCAAATGCAAATCCTGCAATATTTGAACCAATACAAACTCATGTTATAGAAGTTCCAGATACTTTTATGGGAACAATAACAAAACTTGTTTCAAGTAAAAGAGGGCAATTGCTTAATGTTGAACACGAAGGCACTCATGCAATGATAACTGCTAAACTACCTGTTGCAGAAATGATTGGCTGGAGCAACGATTTAAGAAGTGCAACAGAAGGCAGGGGCGTTTCATCTTTAAAAGACCAAACATTTGAAAAAATACCTGCCAGTCTCCAACAAGATGTAATAAGGAAGATAAGAAGCAGAAAAGGATTGAGTGAGAATCAGTAAAAGATAAAAAAATAGTTCTTATTTTATAATAATTTATTTAAACCCATTAGTTCTATATTTATAAAATGAAAGATTATTCTGATTACACTATAAAAACCATCCCAGTACTAACTATAAATGCAAGGGATGAAGATGCTGAATCTGAACTTAGAAAGATTTGTGAGGAGCACAAGTTTGATATACAGATTAGTGAAGTTTCTGGTTTTGGAGCACCAGAATTAAGGTGGAATAAAGGTAATAGTTTGAGAGGCAAGGGGAAAATTGAAGAATTTATTAAATTTTATTCAATACACGGACATTATGAACCTTTTGTAAGTGATGGTTTTGTAAGATAAGTATCGTTTGAAAAAACCAATAATCTTAAATATTCTTAAATTTTAATATATCTATGAACAAGAAATTATCTTTTAGTATATCTGTACATGAAGAGAAATTGGATGATAAAACAAAAGTTTTTGTAGTTGAAGCTTTAGAGTTAGGAATAAGTGATTTTGGAGAGACATTAGAGGAATCTATGAATAATCTCAGAAATGCAGTTAAATTGACATTAGAAGAATCACCTGAAAAAAAAGATTTGCTGGAAAGAGAAGAACCAATTATGATTTCTAGAATATTCCTTTAAATGAAATGAAAATTAACAATATAAAATCTAAAGAGATTGTTAAAATTCTTCAGAGAAATGGATTTGAAATTAAAAGACAAAACGGAACACATATTATATTAAAAAAACTGGAAAAAATGGTTGTTGTTCCTGTTCATCACCAAATAATGCCCATAGGAACACTGAAAAGTATAGAAAAACAATCTGGATTGAAATTTAGAGATTTATTACAAGAGAGTTAGTGAGAATCAGTAAATAGTTTTAAATAGTATTTATAAGATAGAATTTTTATGTACAAAACACTTGCAGAAAATTTAAAACTTTACTCTAAGGGCGAAAGAGGTAATTTATTTTGGGTAATTGAAGATATAGGCTATGTACATTTGGGGGTTGCAGATAAATTTTTACTGATAAAAGAGCTTGAAAATTATGATCATCAAGGATGGTTTGATTTACAACTCCATGCTGCTAGAATATTACATGACATGGGATATCAGTCTGATTTTTTTGAATCTATATTAAAAGAAGATAATGAACATTGCCCAATTGTTTCTAATAGGTGGGCATATTCATGGGAGATGCATAGTGGAAGAACCCTTGAAGAAACAGGAATAGAAAGAAAACCATTAAGATAAAATCAGTAAGAATTATATAATCTTTAGCATAACAATCTATTTAAAACGTTAGTAGAATTTGGGAAAAATTGGCGATAGTAAAAAAGAAAAAACAAGTCAGTAAATATTTAAACCTTTAATATTATTATTTAATCTGAGAAATGAACTCGCAATGGGAGGATTTGCACTTTCTAGGGTCTATATCTTTATACTTTTTCTTAATATTTATTCCTTAGTCTGGGTCTGATTAATATTTACTATTATTAGTTTTATAATAAACCTATTTGTTTTAATAAGAAAGCTTGAAGGAAAAAAATTTGCTATACACGGTCTAATATTCAATGTTTTATTTGGGGTCATATTTTACATTATGCCAAATTATTTAGGATAAATCCCCTTCACTCCTTCGAGGTCAATTTCTTATACAAATAATAAGGAGCTCCAAATACAATTATTCCTGGAACAACTGCAATGCCAATAGGAGTAAGAGTTGCAACGCCAATTGAAGCAAGGGTTCCTACACCAACACTTTCTAAAATATGATTTGCTTGGGAAATTCTTTCTTTGACATTTTTCTCAAGAGCATCAATCTGAAGAATTAATTTTTGTTGTTTGAAAATCTTAACCTTTTTTTCTTCTTGTGAAACTAAGATAGCAGTTGATTCCGGATACATTGAAGCTGAAACAGCAGCAGAATGCCTTGTTCCATATCCTTGAACAACTTTCTTTGATTTTATCAAAGCCCCATAATCCATTACAATTCCTCTCTTGTTCACAATCACTGCCCCGTCAATTATTCCTATACCTAAAAGGATTTTCTTCGCTCCCAGTTCAAAAACATTAAATGGCTGGATTTTTTGCTTTAACATAGTTTTATATTTTACATTATCGCTGATGACAAATAATGCGCCTTCACCTTTTTGGGCTATATCTACTCCAATCTTTATTATTTCTTCTTGTAGCTTAGTTTCAAAATCCATTTTTATCAAATTACATTAAAGTTTATAAAACAAGTTCGACGAGATGATTTATAAAACTTGTTGATGCAACATCTATATAACACCCAACGTTTGCATTTTTGAGCATAAATTTTTCAAAAATCTAAAACAAAAAGTTTATAAACCCAAATTTTTTTACATAGTCACTGAAAAAATTCTTGCGAATTTTTTATAAAAAACAAACCTTGAACCAAGGGTTATACATAATAAGAATGGCTAAACAAAAACCAAATATGAATGTTGTGTTCGTAGGGCATGTTGATGCAGGAAAATCAACTTGTGTAGGTAGACTTTTATTCGATTCAGGGATAGTTAGTGAACAAGAAATGAAAAAGCTCAAAGAAGAGGCAGTAAAACATGGAAAAGTTGGTTTT
>CAZOFF010000044.1:0-4257 GCA_964579165.1 Candidatus Woesearchaeota archaeon | reverse complement strand
TGAGCATCCAAAACACGAGCGCCTTTTCAAACTCCACCTTTTAAGGTGGAGTGGTACATCGTGTTTTTGATTTTATGTTATTATATCTTAGTGCAGATAAATGTTTAAAAAGATAATTTGGTGTTTGCTTTTGTTATAATGAATTTTAAGTTAAATACTGGAAATAATCAAAAAGAGAAAAGATGGCTGAAGAGACAATAAATTACAGGGATAAGTTAGATGATGCTAAAAGACTAAAATTTGATAGATATTTTACTTCTGAAAACGAAAATCCATTAGAGAAAGTGAGTTATAATTTAAGAGAGATTAAGATAGAAGATAGGAATACTAAAAAGACTATTTTGCATATAAAAGATTTTGAGGCTCCTTCTTCATGGAGTCAAAATGCAGCAGATATAGTCGCAAGCAAATATGCAAGAAAAAAAGGGGTTCCTAAGGAATATAGCGAAAGTGGTGTAGAAATGAAGGTTAGAGATATTGTATCAAGAGTTGCTGATTCTATTTCAGATTTTGGTTTTAAAAATGGTTATTTTGCTACTAAGATAGATGCAGACAATTTTAGAGATGAATTAAGATTTTTATTAATTAATCAATATGCCGCATTTAATTCTCCTGTGTGGTTTAATGAAGGATTAGAATATCAATATGGAATTAAAGGAGAAAAATCTGGAAACTGGAGATTTGACCCAGTTAAAGGAGAAACTGTTCAAGTAGAAGATTCTTATACCTATCCTCAAAATTCTGCTTGTTTTATTCAATCTGTTGAAGATTCACTAGAAGGATTATTAGAATTACAAAAAAATGAATTTTTGTTGTTTAAATATGGGTCGGGGACAGGAACAAACTTTAAGAACATAAGAGAAAAGGGTGCCCCACTTTCTAATGGAGGCGAGGCATCAGGAGTGATGTCTTTTTTAAAAGGTCCAGATGCGTGGGCGGGAGCAATAAAATCTGGAGGAACAACAAGAAGAGCAGCTAAGATGGTTATCCTTCCCGAGAATCACCCAGAAATTTTGGAGTTTATACATTGGAAGGCTGAAGGTGAAAAAATGGTAAAAGATCTTATTGCTATGGGTTACCCTATAGATTTTGAAGGAATTACTTATGCTGCTATATCTGGACAAAATTCAAATAATTCAGTGAGAGTTACAGATAAATTTATGCGGGGTATTGAAAATGACGGAACATATGATACAATCAGCAGAATTTCTGGAAAAGTTCATTCAACATTGAAAAACAAAGAAGTTTATGAAGAAATTATAAAAGCCGCTCATTATTGCGCAGATCCAGGATTACAGTTTCATGATACAATAAATAAATGGAACACATGTAAAAATTCAGGACAAATAAATGCATCTAATCCTTGTTCAGAATATATGTTTTTAGATGATTCTGCATGTAATTTAGCTTCTTTAAATTTATTAAAATTTTATAATCCAGAAACGGAGAAATTTGACATAGAATCTTATCGAAGAGCAATAGATATTGTTTTTACTGCACAAGAAATTATTGTAGAAAAGTCTTCTTACCCTACTGAAGCAATAGCAAAAAACAGTTATGACTATAGACCGATTGGATTAGGTTATGCAAATATTGGAGCATTGTTGATGTCAATGGGACTTCCTTATGATAGTGATAAAGGAAGAAAAGTTGCTACATCTTTAACAGCTATTTTAACGGGAGAAGCATATAAACAATCTGCCAAAATTGCCGAGGTTAAAGGCCCGTTTAATACATTTGAAAAAAATAAAGAACCATTTATGGAAGTTATGAATATGCATAGAGATGCTACAAATAAAATAAGTGATGAATTTTCAGAATATGAAGAATTAAGAAAAACAGCTATAAATGTTTGGAATGAAACAATAGAGCTTGGAGAAGAAAATGGATACAGAAATGCTCAGGCAACAGTTTTAGCACCAACAGGAACAATTGCATTTATGATGGATTGTGACACAACAGGAATAGAACCAGATCCTTCACTTGTAAAATATAAAAAATTAGTTGGGGGGGGTTCAATGATAATAGAAAATCAAAGTATTTCAGTTGCATTAAGAAGATTAGGTTATAATAAACAAGAGATAGATAAAATTAGTGGATATGCAAGAGAAAATAATACTGTTGAAGGTGCTCCTGATTTAAAGGAAGAACATTATGCTATATTTGATACTGCTTTTAAAAGCGAAAAAGCAACAAGATTTATACCCCTCTTAGGACATGTAAAAATGATGGCAGCTGTACAGTCATTTTTATCTGGTGCTATCTCAAAAACAGTAAATCTTCCAAAAGAAGCAACATTAAAAGATGTTGAAGAAGCATATACTTCTGCATGGGAATTTGGATTAAAATCAATTGCCCTATATAGGGATGGTTCTAAGGATCAGCCCTTAAATACTTCTAAAGGAAATAAATTAGAAAAAGAACTAAAATGGGGGGATAGAAAAAAACCAAAGGATACCAGAGAAGCTGTTGCTCAAAAATTTTATATAAGTTCTCCTTACGGTAATACCGAATTTGTATTACATACTGGAGAATATCCTGATGGAAGCTTAGCAGAATTTTTTATTAGAATAATTGATACTTCTGATTATGATGCGAACATAAGTGCATGGACAAAAGATGCATCTAAAAGTTTACAATATGGAAGACCTTTGGATAATCTGATTGAAACACATTTACATACTAAGAGTGAACCACAAGGATTTGTAAAAGGTTTTCCAGGAATTAAAAAAGCTAGTTCCTTGCATAATTTAGTTGTAAGATATCTTGGAATACAATATTTAGGAAATTTAAGTTTAGCAGATGTTCCAGATGAAATAGATAAAACAACATTAAGGATAAATAGAAAAAATTTAAGCGAAAATGAAAAGAATAGTAAAAATAATGATAAAGAAATAACCAAAAAAAAATCTGAAAAAAATGATACATTTAAAGAAGTTCAAAAGAAAAAACAAGGATTAATGGGTAGCGGACATCCTTGCAAAAAATGTGGGGCAACTACACAAAGAGCAGGAACATGCTTTGTTTGCACAAATTGTGGAGAAGATACTGGTTGTGGTTAATTTTTAGTTTTATATTAAAATGATTATTGGTGTTACAGGAAGTTATGCTAGTGGAAAAGATTCTGTTGCAGAATACTTAATTAAAAAAGGATTTCAGCATTTTTCTCTTTCAGATGAAATTAGAAAAGAATTAAAAAAAAGAAAGATTAAAGAAACAAGACAAAATTTAATTAAGTTAGGAAATGAATTAAGAAAAAAGCATGGAAATGAAATTTTAGCTAAAAGAATTATAGAATTAATATCCAAAAATAATAAAAATCTAAATAAAAATTACATTGTTTCGAGTATTAGAAATATTGGAGAAGTTAATGAATTAAAAAAAACATGTTCTTTTATTTTGGTTTGGGTTGATGCTTTGCCAAAGATAAGATATAACAGATTAATAAACAGACAAAGAACAGGAGATTTGCAAACATTTGAAGAATTTATTAAAAGTGAAAATTTAGAAAAATCAGAAGACCCTAACAAGCAACAACTTCATAAAGTTAAAGAAATGGCCGACATTATTATTGACAATTCCGGAACATTAGAAGAGTTATATGATGAATTGGATAAGAAGTTGGGTGTGAAGTAAATATCCTAACAAATAAGAAAATTTATAAAGAATGTTTTTTCTAAAATACAATAAAATAATCTAAATAAATCTCTATAAAAATTAAAATGACAAGTAAAATTAATCAATATAGTGTTGTTGAATTAAGTCCAAATGGGGCATTTAATGATTTTATATCAAAAGGCTTAAGCCTTGTGGATTTCTATGCTGATTGGTGCATGCCTTGCTTAATGATGGCTCCTATTCTAAGTGATTTAGCAGAAAAGTTTAAGGGAAAGATTAAATTTGGTAAGATTAATATAGAAGATGCCCAAGCCCTTTCACAAAAGTTTCAAGTTTCTTCTATTCCGAATATGATTTTGTTTAAGGACGGGGAAATTAAAGAGAGATTTATCGGTTCCAGGAGCTTGGAAGATTTTGAACAACAATTAAATGAGTTTATATAAAAAATAAATGCCGATGAGATAGACAACATTTCTTTAATACAAAAATAAAATTTCTGCGGTTAAAATATTCAGTTAATAGTCTATAAAGTTAAACTTTAAAAACTACATAATTCTCTAATTTTCAAGGCTCCATAGCTCAGTGATTACGCATACGCATCGCGAGGTACTGAATGAGAGAAGCGATTACGCATACGCA
>CAZOFF010000043.1:1395-4923 GCA_964579165.1 Candidatus Woesearchaeota archaeon | reverse complement strand
CTTTATTATACAATTCAATAAAAGATTGTTGAGAAATCTTCTGTGAATTTTTATCAATAGTAGAATAACTAATATTATAATCACAGCTAATCCCCAAATTTTTCCAAGATTGGATAAATTCAGGAGTAATCTCCTTAAGCGTTTTCAAACAAAGTTCAATAAACTTTGTTCTTGACATTTCCTTGCTCTTAACATTATTAATCTTTTCAACAAGTCTTTCTGTTGGCAATCCATTATCATCTGTTCCAAAAGGATAAAAGACATTTTCCTTCATTCTCCAAAAACGAGCAATAAAATCCTGCTGTGAATATGAAAAAGCATGGCCAATATGCATTGCTCCAGAAACAGTTGGGGGAGGAGTATCTATACTATACACCTTTCCCTTTCTTTTACTATCAAATTTGTATATCTTCTCCGTTTCCCAAAACTTTGCAATCTTTGCCTCAACTTCTTTAGCATCATAACTTGCATTTTTGGGGTTATCTTGATTGTTATTTGGATTATTGTTTTTCTTGCTTTCTTCACTCATAATTAGATAAGAATCATAAGTCTTATAAATTTTCTTATGTCAAGAAACTTGACAGAAAACCACATCTTTTCAAGATGTGGTTGTTTCTTGAGCATCCAAAAGTTCAAAACAAACCCCGGCTTTTAAGCCGTGGTAAAATATAAAAACTTTTTGATTTTTAGATTAATCAATGATTAAACAAATAAGTTTTAAGAAGAAAAAGGCATTGAATCAATTAAAGGCTCTTAAAAACTTAACTAAATATAAACAAATAAGATTAGCAGCAGATGGCTGGAACGAAGATTGGAAAACCTTAATTGCTGCATTAATGTCAGCAAGAACAACAGACAAAGTAACAATTCCAACAGCAGAACAATTATTCAAAAAATATCCCACATTAAAAAAACTTGCTAAATCAAAAGAAAATGACATTGCAAAAATAATAAAACCAGTTAATTTTTACAAGACAAAATCTAAACATGTCTCGAATTTATCCAAGATTTTAATTAAAGAATACAACTCCAATGTTCCTCACAAACTCGAAGAATTAATAAAACTTCCAGGAATTGGAAGAAAAACTGCAAATGTGTTTTTAGCTGAAAAAGGATATTCAAACATAGGAGTAGATACTCATGTTTCTTACATTTCAAATTATTTGGGTTGGACAAAACATACACAACAAGAAAAAGTAGAACAAGATTTGAAATCTTTGTTTCCAAAGAACAAATGGAAAGAAATAAACTGGATTCTTGTAACATTTGGACAAACACATACAAATCGAATGTTAAAAAACCAGATATTAAATAAAGTAAAAGAAATCAAATAACTAATTTCCGGTCATCTTCTTTTCAAGAGTTTTTTTGAAAGTATCTACAAGACTTAGGGCTCTGCTAATTTTTACAGCATTTCCTGCATAACTTCCATTTTTTGAGCAAGTACTCGCTAAACCAATTAATTCCCCTTGATTATTTACAATTAATCCTCCGGAATTCCCCTTGATTGCTACATCATAACCTGTAAAAGAAAAATGATTTTGATACATCTCAGATTTATTCGCATATTGTAAAAAAAAAGAAAAATCAACAAAACCATAACTTGAATGAACTAAAAAATCTTTTCTTGTTATTATCTTGATTAAATTAAAATCCTCATGGGAATTAGAAAAATCATAGATTTTGTAATTTATTTCCATATTATTATTCATTTTAGCTTTGGCCAATGCTAAATCAGAATTTTTAGACACAGCACATATTTTCTCAATGTTATATTCTTTATGATTGTCTCTTACTACTCCTTGAGGTTCAGGATTTGAACCTAAACAATGCAAAGCAGTAAGAAAATAGCCGTCATTAGTAATTAACAGGCCATTTGAAGCATAACAATTTCCGTTCTCATTAATTCTCACTTCCAATACACAGTCTGCAAGATTTTGAATTGAACTATAAGAACTTATAGAATCTTTTAATGATACTTGTTTACTAAAAGAATCTAATCTCGAAATTAAATCATTTAATCTCTTTCTCTCAACTTTTTTTATGAACTTCTCAAAAATCTTCATGTTATTAATGAATGCATTAAATTTAAAAACATTATAGTAAGGCTTAAATATACGTCATTATTACTACAAATATGGCACAAGACAATAGAATTAGCACACCAGGTTCATTTGGAGGTCTGATGAGATATGAAGAAGAATATCCCAGTAAGATTAATATAAAACCTGCACATGTCATTGTTTTTTTAATATTGATTGTGGGAATAAGAATCTTATTGCAAGCATTTCTTAGTTAAAGATTTTTGATAATTCATAATAAACATAATAATACATAACTCGTTTTAATAATATACAACTAAAAAACAGCATAGAATAGCTCAGAAATATCTCACACTAAAAATAAATTATTCAAAACAATTGCTTAATCATCTATAACAACAAAAACATTATAAACTCTTAATTAATTAACAAAACATAGTAATTATAAATCCAAAATATATTCACTTATAAAAATAATAATTAAAATAAAACAAATTAAATTAAAAGATAAGTAAAAATAAAACAAATTAAAAAATGTTTCCAGGATTGGGCGGCGGATTAAATCCCAAGAAAATGCAAGCTATGATGAAGCAAATGGGAATAGGCCAAGAAGAAATTGATGCTTCCAGAGTTGTAATAGAAAAAACAGACAACAGCAGAATAATAATAGAAAACCCAAGCGTGACTAAGATTTCTATGCAAGACCAAGAGTCTTTTCAAATCTCTGGAGATATATCTGAAGAGCAGGCCGAGCCTTTCTCAGAACAAGACATAAAAACAGTTATGGAGAAAACAAATGTCTCCAAAGAAAAGGCAAAAAAAGCCCTTGAAGATGCTAACGGAGATTTGGCTGAAGCAATTATGAGTTTAAGTGAATGACTCTCTCGAGTAAGCTTTAAGATTATTTCTTTGTTTATAAAAGATTAAATATGGGCCTTTAACTGGATAAGTTATCTTGGGTCACCCTCAAAAACTATCTGAACCATGTGAAAGGGTTCCACCATATACGCTTTTTACTCGTAGGTAATGGAACATTTTTTTCAGAATTAATCTTATAACCCCAAGCATCTTTCAAAACATTCCATGTGTTAGGATATTTGGTCTTCGTTAATTCTAATGGATCATCATTACCCCCCGGGAAGCCTTCTTTTGTCCCCAAATCCCATATATAGATTTCATCGTAAAGACGTGGTTTTGAAAAGAGTTCCCTATAAAAAGTTGCTTTTTGCTCATCACCTGCAAAACATCTATTCGGATCCATTATAATTTCAGGTGACTCAGCAACACATGCTCTAAATCCAATTTCTTCGACAATAAATTCTTTATTGGGATCTATTGATTTTATGTAATCATATGCGTGTTGCAGTTCACCAAACGCCACATCGGCTGCTTCAACTGGTTTTATTTGTGAGGGGGAATCTGGATCCATCATAGGGTATATGTGAATTTCAGTAAAATCGACATTGTCCATCAAACTTTCTACAAG
>CAZOFF010000043.1:0-1385 GCA_964579165.1 Candidatus Woesearchaeota archaeon | reverse complement strand
AGACTCACATGAATACCTTTCTGCGGGAGTGCAATAAGTTTCTTGATAGTTTCTACCTTGCGCATCCTTACACTGAACATCCAACTCATAAACAAATTCTGGTGAACCGCAATACTTTGATATCCAATCACTTTCAGGGCAATAATAATCCCACCACGGATCTTTTTTTAATATGAGAATTTCATCCAAAGGAAATCCAGTCGCAACCTTTATATGTGGAGATTTATAATGAATAAGATTAATTGTATCTTCCATAAAATCAACATAATTTTGGAACAGTATTTCTTTTACAGCATCATTGCTTTTGCCATTTAACGTATAGCTATAATCTTCATCATCATCAACCGCCATTACAAATTTACCCATCTCTAATGGTGATTCACTAATTATATCGACATGACTAATAGTAGGATCATCTTTCCACCTATATCCCGTGTAGGGATTCACGTGTTCAAGCAAAAATCCTATCCTTTCATTTTTTAATCTGTCTTTTGCATAATCATTTGCTAAGAAATAATCTGTGCCTTGGATAGTATATTGTCTGAATGTTAGCCTATCACGTGCACTCCAATTATCGTTGCAAGTAAGATACTTTAATGAATAAACAGGCAGATCAGATAAATGGAATAACGCAATATTAACTTGTATTCCTCTTTCTTTTGCATGATAAATTAATTTGTCATATGAGTCCAATAGCCCATAATCAATTTCAATTTCAAACCTATCCCCACATCTTTCATTTGCACTAATACTTTCAAAATAATCTAGATTTGCATAGATTTGACCACCATCGTAACGTTGGTTTGTGTTTTTATCTTTTATTCTTTCCAGACCCGCTACCACCATTCTTATTCTTTTAATCCCCAAGTCACGAGAAGCTTCATCTAATAAAAGAGATATATTTCTATCTACAAAATCTTTGCTTCTTGGCATTGCTATAGCAAATCCTAATTTTTGATTTTGCTGAGAGATATCTTGTATGTTAATACTATTCCCCTCAAAATCAAAATAAGTCTCATCTGCATCGCTATAATCTCCATCACTGTTTAAATCTTTTCCAGTAATAAGTGTTATCCCATAATACCCTTGAGGATTGCCACCATAATAATCAATACCACATCTAAAACGATATCTATCATTTCCAAGAGGAACAAATAAAGAAGTATCACTTAAAGGTATAAAAGAACCACTTATTCCTCTGCCAGCATTTATTTTAGATGTATGACATAAAACAAAGCCAGAAGCATTTGCGACACCAAGAGCAACTACTTTTGTGTTTTGCGCAGTAAAAAAAATATCAATAAATTCCACTGCCACAGAGGTATAGGTCGTGTTTGGAGCACTTTGTGTTGGTGATTCTATATTTCCATAAGGTGATCCTGGTG
>CAZOFF010000042.1:0-5205 GCA_964579165.1 Candidatus Woesearchaeota archaeon | reverse complement strand
TAACAATTTTTTTAGTGGGACTAATGGGGGCATATGTTTATGCAATAAATTATTCTTCTGAGGCGGGGGAAATATTGGATGAATTTTTTTATGAAGGTTCTGTTTCATCATCTTTATTTCTATCAGAAGGCTCTCCAATAAATTGGACCAGAGATAATTTTGACACGTTAGGCATAACAAGTAACAACAGGATAAACCAAACAAAGTTAGATGATTTTTTTCAACTAAATTATCCGGAGATGAAAAGAGGCTTAAGAGCCCAACATGATTTTTATATAAATTTTACGGGAATCAAAGCTCTAGGAGAAAATGTAGAAGGCTTCGGAAAAAAACCAATCAATACAAAAAATCTTGTTAAAATTGAAAGATTTACAATCTATGAAAATAAACCAATAAAAATAAATTTTTACATATGGGAAGGTGAATAAAAAATGACAAATAAAAGAGGATATTATTATTCAACCGATGCACTTATAGCAGTGGTGGTTATTTTCTTGGTAATTTTTGCATTAAAACCTTTGGGGGAAAAAAGAGAAATTCAAGTAAACGTCCAAGAAGATTTAATATCGGTTCTTTCTAATCTAAAAATGGGGGAAGTTAATGATAGCTATTTCCAAGAGTTAATAAGCAGTGGTGAGGCCTCAGAAAACATAACGATCTTAGAACAGATAGTAGAACTATATGCAAAAGATTCTCCAGAAGCAGAAAATTTAATTAATTACATACTTATTAATTTAAAACCAGAAGAAAATATCGGAGTCTGGGTAGGGAATGACTTAATTGCAAGTGTTAATAAGACATCTTATGAATCCTCAACAGAAATATGGACTTCAAGAGAACTAGTTTCTGGGATAAAAAAAACAGAAAATGGAGATGATG
The DNA here is from genome assembly GCA_964579165.1 of Candidatus Woesearchaeota archaeon. GTDB lineage: Archaea > Nanobdellota > Nanobdellia > Pacearchaeales > GW2011-AR1 > CAZOFF01. The sequence continues at coordinate 4,326 of CAZOFF010000042.1, read as the reverse complement.
TCAAAGGCTATTCAGCCAGAGCTTTTCTAAAACGAACAGATAACATAGAATATTATTTTTTTGGGGGTTATGTTGGTGATGGAAATATCACAATATTAATTGAACCAAAAGGAAAAGTTAAAGATATTAAAATTGAGGGGGCAATTAGCGAAAATTTTCAAGTGTATATAAATGGCAATTTTGCAGGGAGTTATAACAAATCCCCTTCAGAAATTGAACCCATAACTCATTCTCTTACAAACTATTCCAATCTATTTACAAGTGACATTAATACTATAGAATTCAAAGGAAATAAAAGTCTGTATATAGCTGGTGGGCATTTAAAAATCTCCTATGAAAATTCCACTCAAGTTCCTACATCAAAAAGATATCTCCCAGGAATTGATGGACTGATTAATATCTATGATTCCTTTTATATCCCATCTAATTTAACCTCTTTAGAGTTTTATCTTCATTATACCAGCCCAGTAGACCTGTTTTTGGTTGTAGGAAATGAAACCATTTATGAAGGGAGGGGGGAAAATGTGCAGCAGACTATAACAAATGCAGAAATAATCTCAAAAATAAACTATAAGGACCTAATCAAAAAAACTATTCCATTAAGAATAGGCCTAGAAGAAATAAACTATGTTGGGGAAACAATTACTTTAGATTTAATTTCTGTTACAGATTTGTCCAAATATATGAGATGTTCAATATTTCAATATGGACCAAATAAAAATCAATGTAACACTGCAAATGGTATTTGGATGCTACCTGCTAATTATTCAGAAGAAGCAAACAAATTACTTATCAATGAAATCCTTTATTATGCTGGAAATCAAATGGGTTTTATTGGATTGGGCGCAAGTGAAAATCCAGTTTTATCTCACCCATTATCCACAAATAAAAATTCTTTGTTAAGCACAGTTGATCGGTTATCATTAGAATCAAGTTATGATGCTAATAACCTAAGATTATGCTCCGGGATAACAAGTGCAACACAAGAATTCGTTTCAAATGCTAATAGCAATGCAATTAGAGTGATGATAGTTATGCTCGCGGGACAAATCTCTACTCCCCCATGCAACATAGCAACAATAGATTTAAATCAAGATGGAACAATAAACTCACTGGATGATGCTATAAAAGCTTCATGTGACGCTTACAATGTTCAAAATATAACAATTCATACAATAGGATATGGGGACATTGTGGATACAAATACTCTTTCTGCAATGGCGGCTTGTGCAAATGGGACATTTACTTATCAACCGAATGTGTCTGAGTTAGTTGATACCTATCAAGAGGTAATAGACAAAATCCTAATCCAGTATAAATTTCAAACTGCAAAAACCTCCACGGGGGTGCATACTAAACTTTATCCGGATTCTTATATAAAAATGGAATATGAAAAAGAAGAAACCCCTTTTGGATTGGTCATAAATCTTGAAGAGCAATTTACCAGTGCAAGCATAGGAACCTTAAATGTTCCAAATAATACTGAAGTTGAAGAAGTAAAAGTAATTTCTTATTCTGGAGCAAAATGGACTAATGAAATAAACCTGTATAATAATGAAAACGGATGGGATAATATTTTCAAACTTTCTGATTTTGGGCAGCAATATATCAAAATTGGAGATCCTTATAATATAATCATCCCTAAAGACAAAATAAAAAAAGGAGCAAATCAAATAAATTTGACTACGGGGGTTTCTCCTTCTAATTCTTCAGAGGGTTCTGTATTCAATAAAATAATTTATACTTTAATCAAAGGAGGATTGGGATACTCACCAATTTCTGCATCAGCTAAAGGATGCATTTGGAATATTGAATTTTCTGACAACACAAATTCAACAATAATCATCCCAACAGATTATAATGGAACAAAAACATGCTCTTATACTACCTTATCAAATTCATATAATGAAAATGATGCAATAGCAAATGCCGTCTATGACTTGCTAAAAAATTTGGATTTGGATTTGAATGGGAAAGTGGATAGCAAATTTTCAAGCCAAGACTTATCTATAGACTCAAGTGAAATATCAGGTATACCTTATATAATTAGTAGTGAGGTGCAAGTAAGAATATGGAGATAAAAAATAAAAAAGGACAGCTGTTCACTTTAATGGCCATTGCAATCTTATTTTTATTATTCACATCATACGGATTATATTCTATTGTAAGCAAGAACAGTTCTGTAAAAACAAGAGTAAAAACAATGGATTCTTTTGTTTCATCAATGGAATCAGATTTGGAAAGAAAAATTTACATTTCTGGCTTTAGAATTATCTTTCTGGCTGAAAATTCTATAGCTAAATCTGGAAACTACTTAGATGATTTTAACAATTTTTTTGAAAATGCTATAGTTAATGGAAGTTCGAATGAAGAGGATTCTGATATTTTACTTGGAGCAACTATTTCTGAGATAATCTTATCTGTGCAAGAAGATGGGCAAAAATTAGGAATTGATGTCAATTTGTATGATATTGATATAGACGTAGGACAAGAAGACCCCTGGCATGTTATCGTTTATATGAATTACACATTAAATGTTACAGATGAAACAAATTTGGCTAGATGGGATAAAAAAGAAAATTTAAAAGCCCATATACCAATAAAAAATTTTGAAGATCCATTATTTTTGCTTAATACCGGCGGTTTAATATCTAGAAAATTTAATTCTACAGTTTTTGAGGGAGAATATGTTTCAGGAAACAACGTGGATGGACTTTTATCGCATTTAAATAATGGTTACTACACAAATAATAGCAATGCACCAAGTTTCATAAAACGCCTTGAGGGAAAAAATGAAGCAGATATTAATGGCATAGAAAGTTTTGTTGATTTGGGAAAACTTTCAACTCAAGGAATTACTGTTCAAGACAAATCGGTTGTTGATTATATTTATTTTTCTTCTTTAAATCCAACAAGTTATGGAGTACAAGGAATGCCTTCGTGGTTTAAAATTGATGATTTGCACATAGATAAATACCAAGTAAATGGATTGTTAATCTAATAAGCCGATAAAGAACTTGATATCAACTCAAGTTCATAACTTAACTTGAGGAAACAACCATTAAGCATTGTTAATCCTAATCTTTGACAAGATTTTTATAATTACTTTAATCTTTTTTTATATTAGTTTACCCTTATTTCTATATTACTTTAATTTTATAACTTTATTTATTTGCAATAAAAGAAAAAGAGCAACATAAAGCTGTTTTGAGCAATATAAATCTGATTTTTAAAACAGATTTTTATGTTAATAATTAAGGTTTGCTTAACATTTAGGGAAAATTTATAAAGTAGTTTAACTTGATTCTTATAATTTGTACAGTTTAAAAGGAGGTGTAAAGATGAATAAAAAAGGACAAGCTGCTTTGGAATTTCTTATGACTTATGGTTGGGCAATCTTAGCTGCGATTATAGTTATTGGGGTTCTAGCTTATTTTGGAGTTTTTAGTCCTGGGAGATATGCTCCTCAAGCTTGTGCAGTTACTGCGCCATTTTATTGTAATGCTGCTAATGCAAAAACAACTGGTTTAACTCTTGAATTTAGAAACCAAGGCGGTGAAGCTTTCACTATATCAAGTGTAGCTGTTACAAATTGTGCAACCGTTAATGTTGGCCAAGGTGTTGCTTCCGATGCAGCAATAGTAGTCGATGTTACCTGCACATTAATAGAAGGTAATAGTTTCAAGGGAGATATAACCATTAACTACCTTAAAACAGGCAGTACAGTAGAATTGTCTTCAACTGGGTCTATTTCACAAAGAGTTACAGCCTAAATTTTTTTTATTTTTTTATTTTTTATAATTTTATTTTTTCTGCACCAAAAAAAATATTTTAGCCAAAATAGCCTTTATCACTATTAGATTTAGAAGTGTCAAACTTAACGTTATCATTATCCTTTATTGTTTTAATAATCCTCAAAGTATCTTCCTTAATTTCTTGCCAAACAAAAAACATAAGCTTAATTAATTCTATTTCCTTAACTTCGTTATAGGCAACATCTGCTTCAATTAATTCTATCTCGATTTTAATTAATTTTTTGTAGATTTCATTAAGAAGTTTCTTATCCTCCGCTCCCAAACTCTTAAGTATAGAGAAATAAAACATTGGAGCATTAACTGGATGTAAAAGTGTTTCAACAAATCTCATATAATTATATATTTTATCTGCCATAAATTTTCTAATCTCTCTTAAAAGATAATCTGTTTCTACTTCTGCAATTTTTTCTATGCCAAAATCTTCATTCAATAATTTAAACTCAGGAAAACCATGAATTTTTTGGATATTAAGAAATTCTTTCTTAAATTTATCCAAAGATTTTTTGTCTTG
>CAZOFF010000041.1:0-5256 GCA_964579165.1 Candidatus Woesearchaeota archaeon | reverse complement strand
TAGAAAAACAAGTATAAGATAAGTCACGTAATGCGGGAGCATCTATTCTTGTTCCAGGAACATTAACAGCATTTGCTACATCTGAGAATAACCAGTCAAGAGTATCGCAGTTTGCATTAACACCTCTTGTATAAGTATTTTTATAAAACAAATTGACCACATTAGATGCACCCCAGCAAATTCCCTTAAAATTCGGATTAAAAGAAACACAAACACTTGAATCCTGCTCTTCAAACTTATAAAACCCCATATTATTCAAAAATGGTGGAAAATATAATGTGTTCTCTCCGCTAAACTCCTTGAAATCATAATAATTCTTAGCAAGATTATAAGCTCCTCCTTTGGCTTTCAAATAATAAGTCATAGCAACTTGAAACTTAGTTATTTCAGATAATTCTCGTTGTTTCTTTTCCCGTGTTTCCCAATCATACTCTTTTTCAAAAGACATGTAAGGAGCTTCTGCTCTTTTTCTTAATCCATTTATCTTCGCTGATTCTGGAGCACTATTGCTCCAAATATATCCTTGATTAACAGATTCAGCAATCCAATATCGTCTTTCTCGTTCATATTTTTGTATATATGCATTTTGTAATTCATGCCTTTCATCTTCACAAGCCTCTACCAATGACACAGCTTCTTCTTGACATAAAAAATTATCTTGAGTGCCCATCTCTATTTTTAATCTATAACATGGTCCAACTGTTAATGGGAGATATTTTCCCGATTGTACTGTTCTTTTTAACATTTCTGAACCAACAATGTTCATAACATAAGCCGGATTAGAGTAAATATCCACATTACAATCAGACAGTTGTTCTAAAATATAATTGCAATCCATAGAATTGTCCTTTACATAATAAATCTCTGTAAAAGTTACATCTGGCCTGTCTTCGTTTTGGTTTGAATCATCCTTGCAAAAATGAAAAGACCGCTCTTGTTTTAAACAACCTGCAATGTATTCGTTCAAAAGCTGAGTGGCTTTATTAAGATTGCATGACATTGAAGATTCATAATAAAATGCTTCATTATTATCAAAAGACAAAACAAAATTCAAGGAAAAGAAGATTGACAATAAAATAAACAATAATAAAACAACACCAGTCTTTTTTATCATATCATGTTTAACACAACAAGCATTAAAAATCTTTTTACTTTGTTAAGTCTGATATCCAACTTAACATTTTGCACTCGTTCGCACTCACTATTTTTTATGAGAGTAATCAAGAAAATAGCAATTAACCATAAACTCTTAATCATAATTATCGAAGATGTTTCATATTAGTTTACTTTTATTGATTTGCGATAAAGGAGTGGTATATTTTAAGATAAGTTCTTATATTAATATTCAAGGTTACTTAACTTGCTTTTAATGACCAATTAAATATATACTAAATTAGTTTTAGTTAAAAATCATATGGATTTATTAATTAACTATTTAATTTATAAATATTTCAAAGAGATTAATCGCTACCTTATCCAAGATTTAGTTTTATGCCCAAGATTTCACTTCCAGCTAACAATAACATCATCTGTTCTTTGTCTTGGTAATATGTCTAATTTTTCTATTTCCTTACCACTCACTTTTATTCCTTTATTAAACATTATCTCTCCTGTAAAAGCAATCATTGCAGCATTATCAACTAATAAAGAATTTTCGGGGACAAAAAATCGAGCACCTCTTTCTTCACACATTATCTTAGCCATTTCCTGCAATCTCGTATTACATGCAACTCCTCCTCCAAGCAACAATTCTTTTTTTCCTGTATGTGCCAAGGCCCTTTCTGAAACTTCAATTAACATCGCAAAAGCTGTTTCCTGCAAAGAAAAAGCCAAATCTTCAACTGTGTATTTTCCTGATTTAAATTTTTGCTTTAAATTTGTTAGCAATCCGCTAAGAGCTATATCCATTCCCTTAACACTATAAGGAAGTTCAATGTAATTTGCTCCATTATCTTTTTCTTTGGCTTTTTCAGCTAATTCCTGAATCTTAGGTCCTCCTGGAAAACCCATTCCAGCTTCTCTTGCAAAAGTATCAATAAAATTTCCTATGCCTATATCCAAAGTTTCACCAAATACTCTATATTTCCCAGAAGCATAAGCAATTACTTGAGTATTAGCTCCAGAAGCATAGAGCAACACAGGATCTTTTGCTCCTGTAATTTTTCCTATTTCAAGATGAGCAACACAATGATTAACAGGAACAACACTGACCTTTAACTTCATTGCCAGCTCTTTCATAAAATTAAGTCCTTGCAATAAACACGGAGCTAAACCAGGACCTTGGGAAAAAGCAATTAATTCTATGTCTTTTTCTTTTATCTTAGCTTCTTCCAAAGCCTTTTCATACAAAACACTCTTAACAGTTTCATGGTGTTTAGCAGCTTCCATAGGAATAATCCCGCCTTTCTGAGTTGTGTATGCATCTCTGACATTACTAAGTATTTTGCCATTTTTTACAACAGCAACTCCAAATGTGTGTGCAGTGCTTTCAATTCCTAAAACAATTACCATAACAGGATAGATAAATCATAAATTTATAAAGCTAATTACAGAACAAAAATCCGATTATAAAACTGGATAAATAAAAATATAAACCAGAACCCCTGCACTTTTCTATTGATTAGAATGCAAAAAAACATGGTTTTTTTATTAATATCACACAAATATAAAAACTAAATATTGATTTAAGATTAACATAATTTGCAATTAACAAAATATCTATATGGCTAATAAATTTCTTTACAAATATTAATATAAAAACTAAATTTTCTTAATCTTTAAGTACAAGCAGAATCAGCATATTGATATTCAAGCCATTTAGCAAAATTACCGTCTGGTGTAGAAACAGGGTCTAAAATTACATCTAAACCAGTTTGAGCCAAAGCCTTTGCATTTGCATCATAATCTTCGCAAATTTTATCACATTTGCAATTTTTTGTGTGGAGATTGTAATTATTTGTTGGTTCAGGGTGCAATACTATTAAACTTTGAGAAGGTTCATCATAGACATAAAGTTTGTTATTTTGTAAAGTTAGCTGTAAATAAGTTGGAAACCCAAAGAAGTCGCTGGGGTCATAAACTCCTAATTGTCTTACTCCAACTAACTCACTACCTATAACTGCATGCCCAGGTACAGATAAATACATTGGGTGATTGTTCGGCACAAAAATAGAGTAAATTATATGCACTGGTCGCAAACGAGAAATATCTGCTAAAATCAGTCTAAGAGTAAAAAATTCAGTATTAAGATTTTCAAAATTATAATCCCCCCCGATCTTAATATCCAGAAGATGCTTATCATGACCTGATTTGCCAAATATAAATAAATAAGTTACTACTGATTGTACTTGTTCACATTCAAAAGAAAGAGAACTCAAACTCTTTTTATATTGCCTCACTAAATTATTTTCATTAATATTTTTTACCTCATCCAAAAATCTAATAACGCTTTCCTCTGTACAAGCTACTACTTCATCATTTTTAGGATAAGTATTTTGCCAAAATGCAGAAACAGTATAAGTTATTCCAGAACAGATTCCTTTATTGTAAAGCATTAAACAAATTAGTTCATCCCCCCAAGGACGTATTTTTCCGATATTCCTCGCTTTGTTCATAAATGTAGGCGTATCGTCTCCTGTAAGTTCTTTAAACCCATAATACCCCCTAGCTAATGGATAAGCCCCGCCTTTAGCTTTCGAATAATAAGTCATAGATATCCTAAAACTATAGAGATTAAAATCCAAATCATTGTTATCAAAATCATCAAAAGCTGTTCTTCCTAAAGACATGCTTGCAGTTTCTGCTCTTTTTCTTAGTCCATTTATCTTCGCTGATTCTGGGGCTTCACTAAACCAAACATAACCCTCATCAACTAATTCAGATTTTGTATATAACAAATTTCTCTCTGCTCTTTTTATATAAGGTTCATAATCAATTTGAGACATTTCACTTTCACATGATTCAACAAGTTTCATTCCATCTGTACTACATAAATCGGCTCCAATCATAATTGCAACACAAGAAGGAGCTTCATCTACTGCAACGTAAGGAAAGCCTATTATTGTATTATCTAATTCAATAGAAGCACCAACATAATCATCTGCATCTTGGCTACTTCCAGAAATAGGAATATAACAATTGTCTAATTTTTTCCGTGTTTCTTTGCATGCATCATTATAAAAATCAACATCCCAACCATCTGGAAATTGAATTCCAAAGCCATAATAGGGGCTGTTAGGATTATCACAACGATACTCTAAATGTTGGAGTTCTTTGCAATTAACGAGATATTCTTCAAGGTATTCTGTTGTTTTATCAAGGTTGCATGGCATTGCATCTTCTGGATAAAAAAAATCACCTTCAGTGTTTTCAGCTGAAACAAAATTCAACTGAACAGTCAGCAATAAAATAAATAAAACAAAAAACAAATTAATCGCCTTCTTTTTTATCATATTATGTTTAACACAACAAGCATTAAAAATCTTTTTGATAAGAATGATTTTTAGAATAAACAGTAAGAACCACGATAAATAGCTGTTTTAATTTTATGGACATATCAAATTTGCCTAAACCCACTAATCAAAAAAAATTCAACTTGGAAATAATCCTTGATCACAGTCACGATGACAATAAATTCAAGAATAAATTATAAACAAAAAACTATAAAAAACAAAAATAAAAAAAACAAAGAAGAGATTTATCTTCTTTTCTTTTTCTTAGCTGCCTTTTTCTTTTTCTTTCCGCCTCTAGCCATTACAGCTTCGCATATGTTTCCTTTTCCGTCCACATAGTAAAGATGACCCGGCTTTCTCTTAACAGCATTCTTTATTATTACTTTTCCCATTTTAAACCTCCTTTTTTGCAACTATATAATCAATTGAATTGAAATTAGTATTTAAATCTTTCTGCAACCGACGATAATTTTTATTGTGTGTTGATATTTTGCATTGCAAGGAATCTCCAGCAGTTTTGAAAATTTCTTCTTTGGCAAAATCAGGGGTTTCCAACTTTTAACAATTCTCCATTCCAGAATTTTATTGTTATTATCCAGCCATAAAACAAGAAAAGGAAAAAAAACAAAAAAAGAATGGATTTTTAATCTCCTTGGTTTATGTAAATCAAATAACAATAATGCTTTTGCATTTTCTCGTCGTTTAAACATTAAACCTCTAACTGCCCGAAACAAATCACATTTTTCCACTTCATCAATCTTAACAGTCTTACTCCCAACATTTAAACTAAATTTCAACAAAATAT
>CAZOFF010000040.1:0-5403 GCA_964579165.1 Candidatus Woesearchaeota archaeon | reverse complement strand
GAAAGTTGTACAAAGATTATTGTAGGAAAGTATTGAATCATTGTAAAACTGCCTTGCATAAGCAACTTTGTCTTCTGTAGAAGTTAATTCTCTCTGTAATTCTAAGAAATTAGTATTAGCTTTTAAATCAGGATAATTTTCAGCAATAGCAAACAATCTTCCTAAAACACCTTCTAACTTCAAGTCAGCTTTAACTTTAGCTTCTGTTCCTTTAGCAGATACAAGTGATTTTCTAGCATCATTCACAGACTGTATTGCGGCTTTTTCATGTTTGGCATAAGCTTTAACTGTTTCTATTAAATTAGGAATTAAATCCGCCCTTCTCTTTAATTGAACATCTATTTGCCCTAAAGAATTATCAATTCTATTTCCCAATACTGCGAATCGATTATAGTAATAAAAAAAGATTAGAATTAAGAAAGCAACTAATGCTAGTACTAACCATAAAATCCATGCCATGAATATTTCAATAAAAATAGATTTATAAATTTAACTAAACCTATTAAATAAAATAAAATAATAAAAATGCCCAGAATAAAGAAAAATGATTGCATTGGTTGTGAGTTATGCACGAATATCTGCCCCGAGGTTTTTGAAATTGGGAAAGATGGAAAAGCTCAGGTAAGAAAAGACGCAGATTTAAAGTCTAAGGGCCTTAAGGATGCGATTGAAAGCTGCCCAAATAAAGCAATAATCAAATAAGGATTAGATGGACCAAAAACAATAGTTAACCACATTTTTTCTTAACAAAATATTTATTAATCAATCATTACTTAAACTATTTAAGGAACATGGGACAAAAAGAGGCACAACATAATCAATCGAAAAATTCTGATAAAAATTCAGATGATAAACTTAATTTTATTGCATGGTTTTCTGAACTAAATAAAAATTCTGGCAGTGTAGCTGGGGGCAAAGGAGCAAACCTTGGCGAAATGTTCAACATTGGAATGCCTGTTCCTCCAGGATTTGCTATAACTGCACAAGCATATACTTATTTTATTGAAAAAGCAGGAATAAAAAATAAAATAAAGGAAATTCTTTCACACATTGATTATGAAGATACAAAACAATTGGAAGACTCAACAAGAGAAATAAGAAAATTAATTGAAAGCTCACACATCCCAAAAGAAATGGAAACAGAAATTTTAGATTCTTATAGTAATCTCGACGCAGATGAATTAGATTTAAGACAAAAAGGAAATGCACTGGATATTATTTCAAAAACATCTGAACCAGTATTTGTTGCAGTAAGAAGTTCAGCTACAGCAGAAGATTTGGCAGATGCAAGTTTTGCAGGACAACAAGATACATACTTAAACGTTAAAGGTTCAAAAGAATTAATTGATAAAATAAAAAAATGCTTTGCTTCATTATTCACTGCAAGGGCAACTTATTATAGAAATAAAAAGGGATTTGAGCATGATAAAGTACAACTCTCGGTAATTATTCAAAAAATGATAGACTCTGATAAATCAGGAGTTATCTTTAGCAAAGATCCAAGTTACAAAAATGACAATATTATAATTGAAGCTGTTTATGGTTTAGGAGAAGGAATTGTTTCGGGCCAAATAAATCCAGATAATTTTATTGTTTCAAGAGATTTAGAAATTTTAGAGACAAGAATAGGGAACAAAAAAATAGCAATAACAAGAGATTCCTCTGGAAAAAAAGAAATAGCAAAACTAAAACCAGAAAAAGCCCGGTCAAAATGTCTTAAAGACTATGAAATAAAAAAACTTGCAGAATATGCAATAAAATTAGAAGAACATTATCAAAAACCTCAAGATATAGAATTTGCAATAGAGGGAGATAATATATACATTGTTCAAACCCGTCCGATTACAACAATGGAAAAAAGAACAAATTTATCTGAAGCAAAAGAAGTTAAAGGGGAACTTATTCTACAAGGACTTGCTGCCTCTCCTGGAATCGCATCTGGAAAAATAAAAATTATAGAAGGTCTGAATGATTTGTCTAAAATTCAAAAGGGGGATATTTTAGTTACAAAAATGACGAATCCAGATATGGTTGTAACTATGCAAAAGTCAGCAGCAATTGTAACTGATGAAGGAGGAATGACAAGCCATGCAGCAATTGTTAGCAGAGAAATGGGAATACCTTGTGTTGTGGGAACAAATGAAGCAACCGAAAAATTAAAAGATGGGGAAATTGCAACTGTCGACGGGTTTAAAGGAAGGGTATACAAGGGAAAAGTTTCTGAAAACATACAAAAAGAAGTTCTTCCAATAGTCCAAACAAAAACAAAAATAAAGGTAATTGTAGACCTTCCAACTTATGCAAGCAGAGCAGCAAAATCAAATGTAAGAGATGTTGGCTTAACAAGAATAGAGGGGATAATAGCAGAATCGGGAAAACATCCAGAATATTTCTTAAAAAGAAACAAAATAAATGAGTATGAAGAAATTATTTACAAAGGGATTGATGGTATAGCTAAATATTTCGATAATTTATGGGTTAGAACATCTGATATAAGAACAGACGAATTCCAAAATTTAGAGGGTGCATCAAAACAAATCGAAGCAAACCCAATGTTGGGAATGCATGGGATAAGATACAGTTTAAAGAATTTACCTATCCTAAAAGCAGAACTAAAAGCATTAAAAAAAGTTGCACAAAAAGGCAAAAAGATAGGAATATTAATGCCCCAGGTAATATCAGTTAGAGAATTACAAGAAACAAAAAAAGTTATAGAAAACATGGATTTTAATCAATTACAGATTGGTATTATGGTTGAGACTCCAGCAGCAGTGCAAATAATAGAAGATTTATGCAAAGAAGGCATAGACTTTATTTCTTTTGGCACTAATGATTTAACTCAGTTTACATTAGCAATTGACAGGGGAAATGAACAAGTACAGGATTTATTTAATGAACTACATCCATCTATCTTAAATCAACTAAGCTATGTAATAAAAATATGCAAAAAAAATAATGTTTTAACAAGCATATGCGGACAAGCTGGAAGCAATAAAGAAATGGTTAAATTTTTAGTGGAACAAGGAATAGACAGCATAAGTGTAAATGCAGATATGGCTAAAGAAATATCTGAATACATAGCACAATTAGAAAAAGAAATAGAAAAAGAAACCCCAGAAGTTGAAGAAAATGATAGTGCAGAAGAAGCACATGCAAACCCAAATGTAGGAGCAATCGTTCCTGGATTAAAAAAAATAATTCATGAGAAACCTAAAAAAGAATTGTATGATGAAATGCAAAACATCCAAGAGCAGGAATTTGAAAATATTGATAAGGAAATTCAAGAAAAACAAAAAAGTGTAGAAGAATTAAACTTAGAGATGGACAATGAAAATTATATAGAATCAAATAACGCAGAAGAACTTAAGGATTTATGGGGAAATGAAGAACAGGAATTTGAGGATAAAACAAAACATAAATATTACAAATCAAACGAAGATTTAGAAGATATAAAAGATAAAGAAAATCAAGATAATGAAAGCTTGGATGATAAAGAAATATTTTACAAAGAGGCAATACCCGGATCTTTTACAAAAGAAATACCTAAAGAAGAAAAAATAGAAAAAAACAAGATTAAAAAAGAATACAATAAAGAAAAAGATGATTATACTGACAATAAATCTACTCAAGAAGACAAATTAGAAAAAATAGCAAGAGAAATAGAAGAAGATGAAAAAGAAATAGAAAAAATGAAAAAAGAGCATAAACAAAAGGAAGAAGACGAAATGTTGGATATTTTCTAAAACTGTAAAAGCCAATAAAAACAGCTCATAAAAACATTTATAAAATAAAAAGTATTCTATTTCCCATGAATAAAGAGAGGAAAAGAGGGTTATCACAAGTTCTATCAGTTATTATTATAATCGTTCTTGTGATTATTGCAATAGCACTTATCTGGGTAGTAATAAGCCAAGTAATTAAAGAAGACGTTGAAGGCACAGAAAAAAATGTAAAATGTCTTGATGTCGACTTAACAATAGACACTGCTGTATGCAGCGGTAATTTAAGAAAAGTTAGAATTACGCGAGGTGCAGACGATATAGTTTTGGAAGATATTGCAATAAAATTCTTAAGTAAAGATGGCAATTCAAAAATAATTTATTTAACATCAGATATTCCTGAAAAACTTGAAACAAAAACAGTTTCTGTTGATACATCAGATATAGGATTTAACCCAGTAGAAGTTTCAGTTGCAGCGATTTTAGATGGAACAGGAGAGGAACATACTTGCAGTGAAGCATACAAAAAAGATATCACATGTGGTTTAAATGACCCAATAACTCCCCCAGGAGGAGAACTGCCAACAGTAAATATACTCTCTCCATTAGAAACATCTCCATTATATGGAGACCTTTTATTTTCTGAGACTGCTGTTACTTCAGCGATAATAAGATTTGAAGCAACAAATGCCTTAGAATTTGAATTAGCAGTAACATCAATAGATGATGATTATAGCACTGTATCAAGCTGTCTAAGCACAGGGGGAAGTAGAAAATGGGATGCAATTAATTCTAAATGCTATGTTGATGTATGCAGAGTTGGAGATCCAACTAAGCCATTAAACGATCCTGCAAGATATGAAAACTTAGCAAATTATCTTGATACAGGAAATATCTATGAATATACCTGCAATTGGGCACCAGAAGAGTTTAACTTTGCTAGTGGTTATGGAATAACAGTTGTAGTCCTTGACGATGAAGAAAATTATGCGACAGACAATGAGAAAAATGCAATAATACTTCATGGGGGTGGGACTCCAAGTGTAACAATTACTTCGCATGTTGAAAATCAAAATCGACCATATTTTTTTGAGCAGACTCCGATAGCTATTAATTTTAGTGCTTCAAACGCAGTTGCGTTTATAGGTGCAGTAAGTGACTCAGATACTACAATAAATGAAGCAACATGCAATACAATTTCTGGGGCAACTTATGATTCTGGAGCAGGAGCATGCAATATAGAATTATGTAGAGTAAGAGGATTTTTAGAAGATAACCGATATGAATCAGTAGGCACATTATTTGATAATAAATATCAATTTTCATGTGACTGGTCAAACTTAAACATGGGTTCTTTTCATGAAAGGAGCTATGGAGTAATAGTCACAGTTGGTCAAACACAATCTATTTCAGCAACAGACAGTGAACTAAATGCTATATTGTTATATCCATAAGCCAGACAAAAATAAGTAGTTCCTTTATTCTAAAAATCTTTATAAATGCTAAATAGTTAATTCTATTATGTCTAAAAAGAGTTTAAAAAAAGAGGAAAAACCAAAAAAAAAGAGAGTCGTGGATTCAAGTTCAGATGAAAAAAAAGAATCTAATAAACTGATGTTGCACGAAGAAAGAATAGAAAAAGCATTGATTCAAAACTTTGTTTCATTGCAAAAAGTTATAACTA
>CAZOFF010000039.1:293-5963 GCA_964579165.1 Candidatus Woesearchaeota archaeon | reverse complement strand
CGCAGAAGCGCAAGAATTAAAACAAGAAGCATATTTTGTATTTATATAACTTTTCTTTTTTAAAAGTAATCGCATTTTAAGGGGTATTAATAGAATCTTTTAAGCCTCAAAATTCATCTCTGTTTTGATCTTTTGACCATCAATTTCGCCTTCTCTTATAATCTTGCCTTTTCTTTTTGCTTCTTCTCTTATTTTCGCAAAATCTTTTTCTTTCTTTAACTCTTCGGGAATAATTATGTTATCTATCAAAAAGGTGTGGTTAATTAAAGCTTCTTTAAAATTTGATTTTTCAAAAACAAAACTCTCGCTTATATTTTTATCATTGGTTTTTAATTTGCAAAAGTCAGGAATGGGGGTTTCTTCGTCTTTGCTTCCGGGTTTTCCTGATTTTGGAGTTTTTGCTTTAATTTTAAGCTCAGTTTCTTTATCTGGCGTTGAAAAGCTTAATGCAAAAAAAGCTTTTGGAAATTTGTTTAATAGCTCTAATATTTCTTTTCCATTCATCTCATATTCAATAACATATTTCTTTACACCTTGGAATTGTTTTATCTCCTTAAAATTTATTTCTTTTTTTAAATCAATAGTTGTAATTATTGCCCCCAAAACCTTAACTTTTTGATCTCTAAACTTTTCTGCAACAATTCTTACTAATTCATTTGCAAATTCAGCCGTCGTAGATATAGAATATTTTCCAGAAGAGTTCTTTGCTTTAATTACTGCTCTATTTTTAAATTCACCTTTACTAAATTTTTGAAATTGTAAATGAACTGATTCGTCCACAGACTTGTCAAATATCTTTTTTATAAAATTCATTTTTTAGTTATTTCTATGATTTAACTCGCTAACTTAATAATCTATTTTTTTGGCTTATAAAGTTTTTCTTTCAATTAAGATAGAAGTCTTACAAATGTTTATAAATTTAATTCTCTCTTAAATTATATAAATTAAGCTATTTTAAATTCAGCTATTAATATATAAAAAAAGATGGCAAAATTAGATGAAGAATATTTTCAAAAAGTGATGACAAGTATAATTTTAGTAGCACTTGTTGTTTTAACATTCTTTTTATTGAAGCCTTTAATCACCCCCATTATTATAGGTTTAATCTTGGCTTTTATCTTCGCCCCAGTTTATAATTTGTTGTTCAAATTCACCAAATCACCTAATTTATCTGCTATTATTATATGCTTAGTTATGGCACTAATGATTATATTGCCCGTTTGGTTTTTAACTCCAATTGTATTAGAACAATCATTCAAAATATTTCAATATTCTCAGCAAATAGACTTAGTTACCCCATTAAAATCTCTTTTTCCTTCTTTATTTGCTTCAGATGTGTTTGCTAATGAAGTTGGGAATGTATTGCAGTCTTTTATTTCTAAATTGACTAACTCCTTGGTCAACACTTTTTCCAGATTAATATTAGATTTTCCCACCCTTAGCTTACAGCTTTTAGTTATTTTCTTTACCTTCTTTTTTGTTTTAAAAGATAAAGAGCAAGTAGTAGCATATGTGAGAAGTTTATTGCCTTTTTCTAAAGATGTAGAAAAACAGCTTTTTGAATATTCTAGATCAATAACCAGTTCTGTTATTTATGGGCAAATTATTATTGGGGTTATCCAAGGAATAATAATTGGCATTGGATTTTTTGTTGTACAAGTTCCAAATGCCTTACTATTGACTATTATTGCAGGAATTGCTTCTGTTCTTCCAATTGTCGGTCCCGCATTAGTATGGGTTCCGGTGGCCATATTCTTAATCATTGCAGGAAATCCTGTTCCAGCAGTAATTCTTTCTTTATTTGGAATAATTTCATCTTCAATAGATAACATCTTACGTCCAATTATTACTTCTAGGGCGACAAGAATGCACTCTTCCTTAGTCTTAGTTGGCATGATTGGCGGTTTATTTTTGTTTGGTATCCTGGGGTTAATCCTCGGGCCATTAATTCTTGCATATTTATTAGTCATATTAGAGATATATAGAAAAAAAAGTATCCCAGGTGTTTTCGTTGAAGAAAAAAAATAATTATCTTTTTTAATACCTTGTAAACATTTTCCAAAAAATATTTTTTCCGACGCCAAAATCCTAATTTTTTCAAAAAATATTTTTCTATATTTTATAAAATAAAATTCCCTTTTCTTTTCTTTAAAGTAGCGAAAGGTTTTTAAATAGAAAACATTTAGATATATTAATCATTAAAAAGGGTTAATAAAAAAGGGTGTTATGGATTTAAAAAAGTCTTTTATCGTTTTGGCTATATTGCCAATATTAGTTGTTCTAGCAATTAGTGCGGTAAGTGCTATTAACACAATCAACGTCACTTTTACTTCCATTAATAATGGGACTATTTATTCCAACACTAACGCAACAACACATACTATTAATTTTACAATAGTTAACACAACTTCTTTTAATGGTTACAACTTAAGTTTAATGATTGACAGTAATCATAGTGTTCTTTGTTATGGTAATGGCACAGGAGGATATGCTCACGCTAACATAGGTGCTAATTGTAGTTCTGCATTAGTAAGCGGAACAACATTTACAATCAACGTCAACTTAACAGAAGGGGTTCATGTTGTTAAATTAAATGTAAGTCAATTTGGTACGGGCAACGCGGATAATGCCACAACAGGAGATCTTGGTGCAGGATCAAATGATTCTTTTATAATAACTAATTTTGACAGTTTAGCATTTGTGTCTGGTGTTCCAGTTAATTTTGCAAATTTAAGTAAAACTGCACTATCTGTGAACATTACTTATAATACCGCTATGTTTAGGAATATTACTGCTAATCTATATAATTTTACTGTTGGACCGGTTATATATAACAGAACAATGGGTGTTGGTGATTTTACCTCGGTTGCATTTACTGGAATGAACATCACATGGAGTGCTCTTCCAAACAATTGGTATACTGTAAATATCAGTATCTTAGGAAATGTTACTGCGTTAGGAACAAATAAAACAATCACAAGATTCTTCGTGTTGGATACGGTTGTTCCCACAGCTTCAAGCATTACCTGCACTGGGTGGAAATCTGTAACATCTGCAACAGTGGAAAAAGCTGCAACTTTTACTTGTAGTTGTTCAGGTACTGACAACAACGCAACTAGTGGATTGACCTATACTTATGATCCTTCTTCAACACCTACAACCGCAACTTTAGGAGATAAGAGTGTTACATGTAATACTTTAGACCCTGCAGGAAACGCTAAGTCTTCAAGTGCTTTAGCCTATAGAGTAGTAGAGGTTGTTACTGATGGTGGCTCATCTGGCGGTGGGGGCGGAGGAGGAGGTTCTGGCGCAGGAGCAATCACAGGGAATACGTTCGTCGTTACAACTGAGCAGTTCACAGAAGGATTTGGTGCTTCACTGGGAACAAATGATGGATTTAAAGTAACATTTCAACCTTCAGCTTCAAGTGCTGTTGAACAGCATACCATTGTTGTTTCAGCAGTGGATGCAAATAGTGCAACCATTATAGTAAGTTCAGATCCAATAACTATTAAGCTTAATACTGGAGAAGAGAAAAAAGTTGATGTGGATGGTGATGGAACTTATGATGTTTATGTAAAGCTTAATTCGGTAACTAATAGTGAAGCTGACTTAACAATTAAGCAAACATCAGAGGCAGTTCCAGCAGGTGGAGGAACAGTAAGTGGTGGTACAGGATTGCCCGAAGAAGAGGGTGGGGGAGATGTTAGTGGAAAGAGTAATACTTTGTTAGGGATTATACTTGGAGTTATATTAATTGCTATAATTGTAGTAGCTGCTGTAATGATGAATAAGAAAAAGAAATAATCCCCTTTTTATCTTCTTTTATATTTTATTAAGTAAATCTTAATATTTAATATAAGAACTTTATCTTAGAATATAATGCTCCTTCGTTGCGAATTGATAAGATTAAACTGATAATCAAATGGAAAATAAAAATCTTATAGATAATTATGACTAATATTATTAATAGCTGTTTCCCGATTATTAATCTAAAGAGCAGTCTAAAAAATATCCTAAGTGGAAATTATTTTAATTCGCACAAAATGTTAGGTTACAAATTTGACTCAACATTATAGTTAAATTTTTAAACTTTTATTTTATAGTTCATATATGTCTTATGATAATCCTAATCCGATAAGAAATATTGTAGAGTATTTAAAAAGAAATTTAAAAAAAGGGTATACTATTGATTCTTTAAAATGGGCCTTAATTAATCAGGGTTATCAAAAATACCAGATTACCAAAGCAATTGACATGGTCAACAAGGAACTTGCAGAATTGGCACCAAAACTTAAAGAAAAACCAGTCATAAAACATGAAATTATTGATGAGAATGACCATCCAGTTGAAATTTTTTATAAAAAACCTTGGTGGAGAAGACTGTTTGGAATATAATTGTTTTATTCTCTAATTAAAGCTATAATCTCTTTTAATATTTTTTTTAGGTTAAAATTATCCGTATTTACAACAACATCTGAATATTTTTGATATAACTTTTGTCTTTCTTCATACAATTGTTCTATTTTTTTATTTTTTATACCAATTATACCTCTTGTTTCTCGATTGTCTAATCTTTTTTTGATAGTTTCTAGTGAAGCATCAAGCATTATAATCTTTCCTTTATTCTTCAAAAAATTCATTGCCTTTTTTGAATATACCGCGCTCCCACCAGTAGAGATAATTTTATTATCTAAATCTTTTAGATTAAGAATAATTTTTTCTTCTAATACTAAAAACCCTTCTTCTCCAATATCTTTTATTATCTCTATCACACTTTTATTTTGGAAGCTTATCATTTCATCGTCTATGTCAATATAATCATAACCTAGTGTTTTAGCCAAATTTTTTCCAATAAATGTTTTTCCCACTCCGGGCATACCAATTAATATTATTCCGGTCATGATTTATAGTAAACAGCAAGCTTTTAAAATCTATTTTTATTTGTTAATAATGATTAATATCTTTTGATTTGTATTAATTAATCAACACGGGCCTCTGTCGCATAATGGTAGTGCACCAGCCTTGAGAGCTGGGCCCTTACGGGCTTCCAGGTTCGATTCCTGGCGGGGGCGTAAATATTCAATTTTGTTATTATCTAACCGGTCAGGTTTGATTCACTTCAAAATATACTTGTTTTGAAGTCCCAGAAATTTTTAATTTCTGAGCTGGCGGGGGCGTGACGTTTTTTGGAATAACGCCTATGGTTCGTGCTTTAATATCCAACTTTATTACGTCTACATCAACGAAAGATATTTAAATGATGTAGACGTAAGAATATTATGGTTTATACAGAAATAAAAGAGAAAAACGGAAAGAAATATTTTTATAGAGTTTTGTCAGTGAGAAAAGGTTTGAAGATAGAAAAAAAGAGAGTTTATCTTGGTGTTGATTTGGATAAGAAAAATTTAACTGGCAAAGAAAAGCAGGCAGATAAAGAATTAATGTTGCTTTCTACATTGCTGAACGAAAAAGAAAAAAAAGAACTTGAAGCAATAAAAAAAGAATATCTTAATCAACCAAAAGCAAATTTGGAGAATAGATACGAATCTTTTGTTTCTTTATTCACTTATGACTCTACAAATATTGAAGGAAATACTCTGACCCTCCAGGAAACTTCACAGCTTTTATTTGAAAACATAACCCCAAGAAGATCTTTAAGAGAAATAA
>CAZOFF010000039.1:0-283 GCA_964579165.1 Candidatus Woesearchaeota archaeon | reverse complement strand
AAATAAACGAAGTTATCAACCATAAGAAAGCTTTTGATTTTATTTTAACAAATAAAAAAGATATTTCAAAGGACTTAATTTTACAACTTCATAAATTAGTTATCCAGAGTACTTTAAAGCCAGAACTTGAAAATCAGATTGGAAAATATAGGACATTGCAGGTTTATATCCGAGGAACGAATTGGCTTCCTCCAAAACCAGAAAAAGTGCCAAAAGAGATGGGCTCTTTATTGTCTTGGTATTCAAAAAACAAGAAGGTTCTACATCCATTAATTCTTGCAGC
>CAZOFF010000038.1:5055-6976 GCA_964579165.1 Candidatus Woesearchaeota archaeon | reverse complement strand
CAACAGCGGTGTTTCTAGGATACCAAAAATAAGCATTCTTGCCTTGTTCATATTCTTGTTTTCCTGCTGTTGTTGTAAATAGCCCTTGTGAATTTATTTTTCTTATATCAGCATAACAATCTTTCTTTAAACATGGTTCAAGAGAATTTGTTTTCCAGACTAATTTTCCATTTTCTATTGTTGCTGTCTCTACAACATTATCCCCAAATCTAGCATTTAGATGATTTCCTCTATAAACATTTTTTAATGCTAAAATATCATCTAAAAATTCAGCTTTTTCTTCTTTTGTTAAATCAGGAATATTTTCATTATCTAAAACATAAATTAATCCAGACATAAATTCAAAAGGAGTTGGCATTTCTGCTCTTTGCCCCTTAACATCTACTCCTTGTTCATAAATTTGTTTTATAGCATTGTTCCAACTTTCATTATTCAAGCTTCTTTTTTTTGCAAGATAAATTCCTCCAGAAGGAACAAAAAAATAATCTTTTAAAATTAAATTAGAAGTTTGAGGTTGTGCTTTTTCTCTCTCTTGCCCCTGTCCTTGTGCATTTAATACTCTTTCAAGAGCTTCATCTGCTTTCTTTCCAAATATTCTATCTGGAAACTCTATTTTAACCATCTTATTTTCCCCCTACTAACCCTTCAAGAGTATCTCTTATAAATCTCCATCTTCCAATAAAATTATCAAGGACTTTTGCATTTTTCTTTCCATCTTTTGCCATTTGAGTTCCTGCAGCAATATAATCTGCTTGTCTTTCAAATTCTCCTCTTGTAGCTTCTATAACTGCATTCATTGCAGCATATCTATTTCCATTATAATTTTCCTGAACAGATGCTTCGTTTAAAACTCCTGAATAAGCAGAAACAAACTTATAGGCTTGTGTCATTGAATCAAAGCTTCCCCATTCTGGATCAATTACTCCACCTTTTCTTTGAGCAATAGAGTCTAATGCTTGTGATAATCTTATGATTGATTTTGCAGCTCTAACTGAAACAGGCAAAACCAAAGCTTCATCTGAACCTTGCTGGTTATTATCTACTTTATTAGGCCAAGAATCTTTTAATCTTGTTTTGCTAGCTTCTTGTCCGCCAACAGTACAATAATCTAATCCATGAAGTAAATAGTTAGCAATAACTAATTTGTCAAAAGGAATTCCTTTTGCTTTTAATTCTTCGGCTTGCTTAATTATTCCATCTTGTTTATTTTCTCCTTGTGCAAATTCAACTCTAGGACATGTGTTTCCTGCCAAAATTTCTAAAGTATCTAAAGGAGTTGGTCTATAATAATCAGTATCTATGGTAACATGCATTCTATCTTTTAAAGCTCTTCCTAATTCATTAGAAGATTCTGTAAATTTTTGCCCAATATTTCCTGTCGCAATACCCACAGAATATCCTCTACCAATATCATATTTTTTCCCATTTATTTCAATATAACCATCAAATAAATTAAATAATTGAGCTCTAACAGCAGGAACACAATTAGGCATTTCATCAACAACAACTAGATGAGTATTAATTTTTGAAGTTAATTCTTTGATATCCTCAGTTGTTCCAGCTAATTTTTCCAAACCCTTTCTTACAACATCTGCTTGTTCTCTTGTTAATTTTTTTGGAACAAATATCCCCTTTCCAGAATCAAAAGCATGATAATAAAATTCTACTTCGCCTGTATCTGAATTTACTAATGGTTCAAGATTATATGAAGGTTTTTGATTTAATCTTCCTAAATTTATTCTGCTGAATAATTCTCTTACATCCATATCATTTCTTCCTAAAACAAATAGGGTATTATCTTCAGGAAATTTACCAGAGGCGCCAATAGCTAAGTTTGTTCCATTGCCTAATCTATCAGAATATTTTTCTTGAACATCTTTTGCAAACTTTCCATCTCCGACTTCATGCCCAAAATCAGACA
>CAZOFF010000038.1:0-5045 GCA_964579165.1 Candidatus Woesearchaeota archaeon | reverse complement strand
GCATCAGCAGCTAATTGTGTTTTTCCAGACCCCGTATCTCCTTGTAAAAAAAGGTTTAATCTTCCTAATAGACATGCATCTACCATATCTGCCATATATATTGGCTTTCCATGAAGTTGCATTAATTCTGTAGAATTTTTGTATACTTTACTCATTTTTAGTTCCTCCAGATTTCCAGGTATATTTTAAACCTGCAAAATTGCTATTTTCACTAACCGATATTAAGTATTGCAAAATATCTTTGTAAGTTTTACCTTTCATTCTGATTAAATGCTCTGCTATTTCTCTTGGAATTTTTTTAAGAGGATTTTCAAGTTCATCTTGAATTTCATCATCATTATATTTAACTGCCATTGTTCTTTCACAAACATCCCATTGACAACCACAGAGCTTATCATTTAAGAATAAAGTAGCCAAATTCAAATAAAACCCCTTATTTTTCTCCCAAAGATTAAAACTTCCAGTAATCTTTTCAAAGTCTCCATTTCCTAAGATTTCAACAAAATATTCTAAATTATCTTTACTCATTTTTTTTCTCCTTTACCATTTGATTTAAACTAAATTCAACAGCATGAGAAAAATTTCTAAACAAACCACTGGCTATCTCCTTCTCAATAAGCATTTTTATTTCTTCATCAATTGTAACCGAAATTTTTTGTTTCATCTTATTCAATACTACTATATAGTAGTTTATAGTATAATACGACAGAAAATACCCTTTAAATATCTTTCGGTTGTTATCACTATAAAATTAATAAAGTTATTTAATTAATCAACTAGAAAAAAATCTAACTCAATTTCTTAACAACATAATCACCTTGTTTTTTGTATTCTAATTTTTTATAATATTCTCTCACGCCTATTCCAGATATTACAGCCAGCTTTTTGTAACCGTTTTGTTTTGCTATTTCTTCTGCTTTTAACATTAAGCTTTTTCCTAGTCCTGTGTGTTGACTTGCTCTATCTTTATTTCCTTTTTCTCCAAGATTAAGTGCTTGTCCATAAACATGTAGCTCTCTCACAATAGCACAACCTTTTAATTCTTTAATAAAAGGTTTTTTACTAAATTCCTTAGATGGAAACCTAAGTCTTAACAATCCAAAAAGAACATTGTCTTTATTTGAAACTTCTAAAAAGAATTCTTTTCCATTAGAAGCCAAGTATTCCATTATTTTTAGTTTGAGCTCTTTGTTTAATTTGTTTTTGTTTAATTCCTTAACGTTATTTAATTGAAAACCAATTTCTCTCATTCTTATTTCCTTAACATTAGCGTTTTCTTTTCTTAGCTTTTCCTCAACATCTTTTCTTAAATCAAGCCTTGAAACTTCTCCAATAAGTTTTTCCTTGGGAATTTCCCTCATAACTCTCATAACCCTACAGTAGCTAGGAATTAGCAACATCATACTATAAAGAAGTTTTTGAATTTGTTCCTGAGAATAAGGCTGATATTTTAAAATCTTATAAGTTTTAGCTAAAGGAGAATCATCTACTATCTGACAAGGATATATTTTTAGTTGATCTGGCCTAAATCTTTCATCATCAAATACTTTTTTGAATAAAGTTATATCTTTTTCTGGATTGCTAAACGGCAAACCCGGCATTATATGATAACCTAATTTAAAACCAGCATCTTTTAATCTTTGGCTGGCTTCAATGACGTCTTTAACACTATGCCCCCTATGAATTTTTTTATAAATCTCATCATCTAAAATCTGAACTCCAATTTCAACTCTCGTGGCTCCAAAAGAAAGCATTCTTTTTATTTCTGAAATAGAACAATTATCTGGCCTATTCTCAATGCACATTGCAACACATCTATGAACACAAGTCTCATTTATTTTTTTAGCCTCTTCTAAGTTTTTAGCTTCCTTTCCATTAAGTGCATCATAACATCTTTTTATAAAATTAGTTTGATATTTTATTGTATATTGTAAAAAAGTTCCCCCCAAAATAATTAACTCTATTTTATCAGTAGGATGCCCCATTTTCTGCAATACATCAAGTCTATTCATAACTTGCTTAAAAGGATCAAACCTTAAAGCCAAAGCTCTCATTATAGCGGGACTCTTATCAGTATAACTTTGAGGTACATAGTCTCCTCCGGGACAATAAATACATGTTCCATGATTGCATTTTCTTGGCTTTAAAACAACAGTTAGTGGTGTAACTCCAGAAATTGTTCTTACTGGTTTTTTTACCATTTTTATTATATGTTAATTAATTTGTTATATTTTTATATTACAATAATACTTTTAAACTGTTGCTATAAAGTAATAACGTAATAAAATGGAATATGAAATAAAACAAGCAGAAGATCCGGGATTAATCCAGGTTATAGAACATATAATAAGTGATAAAAGCCTTAGGAAAAGTTTGAAAAAATTTGACAGAAAAAGCGGTATAGAAAGGATAATTAATGATTCAATAAAAAAAGAAAATCGTCAAGTAATAGATAGAGTATTGAGGGATAGTAATGCATATACCTTTCTGAAACTAATAAACAAAAAATATAAATCTCTTCCATCAAGAAGATTGTTTTTATATTTAGATATAAAAGAAGGAATAGATTATAATAAGATAATAAAGTATACGGGGTTAGGGTCCACTCAAGAATTTTTAAAACTTTTACAAGAAATACCTAAAGAATGGATTGGATTTGAAGGAAAACCTTTCTCCAATGATATAAGTTATGTAGCTCAACAAGAATTAATGGAGATTAGACCCTTATTATACCTTTCAGGAGGATATTACCCCTCTGGGAGAAGGATGATGGAACAAATGATTCCTGGGCTTCACCAAGAAACCTTAAAAGTTAATGCTAGTGAACTTATTGATATTGGAGAAAATGGGCATTATTCTCCTTATTATGCAGTTCCTGAATTAAAAATTGAAGGAACAGGAAGAACATTAAGTGTATCACTTTGTCATATGAACGTGAACCACAGTTATGATAAAAACGAAGATAAATCTAAACAAAATGGCGGGGCTATAGATACTGCTTAAAATTTATAAAGATAAAACAAAAAATATCCAATTCTAATAAAATGCCAGAATCAATCAAAAAATTAAGCAATCTGGGATTATCAATAGGAGATAAGTGCTGGGTTGATATTTATACCAATGAATATCCTGCATGCATAGTAAGCAAACCTATCAAAGTTAATGGTGAGATTAAAGTAAATTATGTGACAAGATTGTGCGTCAAAGAGAATGATCCACATATATGGCTGGGGACAGCAACAATAGACATAAAAATAGGCCAAGACAAAGATGGTTACTATTATATGCTTGATCAAACAGAAGAACACGAATTAATTTATGAAAGACATCCTCAAAGAATCAGATTTGAACACCTGTTGATTGATGCGGGTTTAATGAAAGACAATTATTCTGTTTAAAATTTAACATCAAAATTAGTTATGCCATGGAAATTGCTTAATAGTATTCTATTCTTTAAAAATCAAAACGAAACAGAGAAGCTCATTATTAATTACACGGATTGCTTAACACTATTATCCTTAACACCTAAAAACAAAACAGCCGCAAAAATAAAAATTATCAAACCTACTAAAAAACCTGCAGAGAAAAAACCAGAATTCAAATTTAAATTAGATATAAAATTTCCTGTAATTCCTTGATTATTTGGAAAAAATATAATTAATAAAACAAACCCAATAAATAACAATAATAAAGCCATAGACTTCAGTTCTCTCATAATTATAAAAGACTAAGTTTATTAATAAATATTTCTTATTCCACTTAGAATAATCAAAAAGTCCTTGAGTTTTACCACGGCTTAAAAGCCGTGGTTTGTTTGGGACTTTTGGATGCTCAAGAAACAACCACACCTTAAAAGGCGTGGTTTTCTGTCAAGTTTCTTGACATAATAAACCACATGATAAAGAAAATAAAGAAAAAAATAAGAGTACAGAATCAACAAAAAGTCTGGGATGCTATTGCTTCTAGATGGTATAAATACAAAGTTAAACCGGCAGAACATACTTTAAATTTCTTAAAAAGAAAAAAAGGCAGAATACTAGATTTAGGAAGTGGCGCTGGAAGAAACCTAGCAAAATTAGAAAATACTGAACTATATCTAACAGATTTCTCTCCTAAAATGGTAAGACTAGCAAAAAAAAGAGCAAAGGAGAGAAAAATAAAAGTAATAACAAAAGTAGCTCCAATGGAAAAACTTCCTTACAAAGATAACTTTTTCGATTATTCTATTGCAATAGCTTCATTTCATTGCTTAAACCCAGAGCAACAAATAAAAGCAGCAAAAGAACTTTTCCGTGTTCTTAAACCGGGTGCATTAGCTGAAATTGCTGTTTGGAATAAAAATACAAAAAGATTCAAGAATGCACCAAAAGAAAAACAAATAGCTTGGGAAGATAAAGGAAAGAGATATTATTATTTATTTGATGAAAACGAAATACATAATTTATTTAAAAAACAAGGTTTTACAATAAAAGAACGATTTGAACCCAGAAGAAATATTATATTTATTCTACAAAAGCCAAAACCCACATTAAAAAAGGATTACAAAAAACCAAAAAATAAAGCCAAAGAATAAAATCTTACACTTTCCTCATAAAATCAAAAAAACTCTTTTTTTCAAATTCAGTTATTTCTTTGTTTTCATCATCTATCCAACATCTAACAATTCCAAGGCCGGAGACAAAAACAGTACAAACAAAAACATCTCTACCATTAACATTTTGCAAAGACATAATTATTTTTTGTAATTCTTTATTAACACTTTCTTTTTGCATTCTTTCTAAAATCATTTTTTCTATTTCGTCAAATTCTAATTCAGATTTAGCTTTTAATTTTGAAGGCACTTCTTCTCTTCCATAAAGTTCCACATCAGATTGTTTAATTCCTTTTTCTAGTTCAAAAGCAATCATTCTTTTTTCACTAGGAATAAAATAATCTAAATGATATTTCTTTTCTTCTTCATTATTTGGTTTGGCAACATCAATAACAAAAAAACAAGATGCCAAAAAAGCATCACTATGTTTTTCAATAAATTCCTTAAATTCATC
>CAZOFF010000037.1:0-7042 GCA_964579165.1 Candidatus Woesearchaeota archaeon | reverse complement strand
TGGTTAAGTCTTTGTCTTTGCCGTAAGCCTTTTTAGATAATTTTTCAATTTCTTTTATTATGGGCAGGAAACTATCTGTTTTGTAAACGTCTTTTATTTTATTTATTATCGTTATTGTCCTTTCTACTCCCATTCCAGTATCGACATTTCTTTGACTTAACTCTTTATATTTTCCTTTTTCATTCTGGTTATATTGCATGAAAACATTGTTCCATATCTCAAAACCGTTTACAAATATTTCTGTGTCTGGCCCGCAAGGGCCTGTTTTTCCTGCCGGCCCCCACCAATTGTCTGCTTTACCCAGAAATTTTATTTTGTTTTTTTTAATTCCTAGGGATTGCCATATCTTTGTTGATTCTTCGTCTTTTTTTGCATCTTTATCCCCTGAAAAGCAAGTAACTTCAATTTTGATGGAGGGAATGTTTAATATTTTGGTTAAAAATTCATAACTCCATTCTATTGATTCTTTTTTCCAATAGTCCCCGAGACTCCAATTTCCCAACATTTCAAAAAAGGTTAAATGCTTCTCATCTCCTACATCGTCTATGTCTGCGGTTCTAATGCATTTCTGGCAACTCACAAGTCTTTTTCCTAATGGATGTGCTTGCCCTAAAAGGTATGGCACAAGAGGATGCATACCTGCAGTGATAAATAATACTGTGGGATCATTTATTGGCATTAAAGATGAAGAAGGGATTGTTTTATGATTTTTACTTTCAAAAAATTCTAAGTATTTATCAATTAGTTCTTTTCTATCCATGATATTAAAATAAGAAACAAGTTTAAAGATTTTTTTATTGTAATGTTTGCAATCTTGATTGTATTTCTCTTAGCTGTTGTTCAAGTTCGTCATCTTGTTTTTCTTCTATTTTTTCAGATAATTTTTGTAATTCTCCCAATGGTTTCTTGTACTCTTTCTCATATTCTTTTTCTGAACTTCCTTTGAGTATTTTTGGGATTTCTAATCTTGGAAGTGCCAGCTCGGTTCTCTTAATATCTTTTAGCATACCGCTTATCTTGATTTTCAATCTGTTCTTTTCTATTAGTTCTCTTGTTCTATATGCTCTGTATCTTTTTATTGCTTTTATTAGCTTGAGTAGTTCTATCTCTAATCGCAGAATGTCTCTTTTTGATATTGTGGCTTCTGAATTTTCAAGTTTTATGTGGATTAAAACTTCTTTTTTGTTTATTTTTTTCATTCTATCTTAGAAAAAATATCTTGGTTAACTTTCTCTATTTTTGTTTTTATGGATTGTATTTCTGTTTCCCAATCTATCAATTCCTTTTCTTCATCTTCCCTTTCTTTTTTTATGTGTATTAATAGCTTTTCAATTTCTTTTAATTTCTCTTTTGTGCTTTCAAACGCCGCCAAACTCTCTTGGAATTTATCTATTCTAATAAAAACTGGTGCATTTGCTTTTACTCTTTGATATATTTCACTTAACTGAGATGGCATCTCCTGAGGGTTATTCACAGAAGAGATTAAAGCTTCTTCTTCACCTATCTCTCTACTTAATTCTGAAAATTGAGGTCTTTGCATCCTTTGCGTTTCTATTCCAGGTACAAATTCATCTGCCTCAAAAACCTCTTCACCCCTTTCTACCCCAGACACAGCTTGTTTGATAGTATTTTGTGAGAATTTATTTCCTGTTTCAGTGGAAGGGTATCTTGGAAGTTGACTGGGTGGTTGAGGCAAGGAAGAGTTTTCAATGTATTCCTCATCACTTACAGATAAATCGGGCAATTTAGGTAGTTCTGGAAGTGATGGAAAATCAGCGTTCATAGAATCATTATATGCAAGATTTTCGTTTTCTTCACTTCTTTTTCTTTTAAACAGTGCCATTTTAATATATATAATACAATATTATTGCTTTTAAAAATGTTATCCTTTTTATTTTTTAACCTTTTACATTGTTCTGAAACCGAAAGGTATTTATTCACCCTTTTTTTTTATTCCTTATGCAAAGGAAATTTCTTAAGGATATGATAAGCATAATTGCGGGTATACCTGGAGAGAATATTGTAGATATTTTGGATGAAAAAAAATATGTTAACGAATTTTTAATTGCTAAAAAATTAGACATCACAGTCAACCAAGTTAGGAATGTCTTATATAAATTATCAGACCAAGGAATTGTTTCTTATATAAAGAAAAAAGACAAAAGAAAAGGATGGTATACTTTTTTCTGGAAGTTAGAAAATTTGAGAACATTAGAATTGTTGGAATCTTTTTTCTTGAAAAAAATTCAAGATTATCAGCATCAGATTAAAAGCAGAGAAAATAAACTTTTTTATGTTTGTAATAGGTGCAGCATAGAGCTTACAGAGGAAACCGCTTTAGCTTATAATTTTATTTGCCAGGAATGTGGTTCTGTTTTTGATATAAAAGATAATTCTAAGTTAATTAAAGATCTTAGAAGGGGGTTAGAAAGGACTGAATCTGATTTGGCTGAATTAAAAGAAGAATTGGCAAAAGAGAAATTAAAAGCAGATAAGGTTGTTGCCAAGAAGATCAAGGTTGCAGAGAAGGATAAAATTAAGGAAAGAGAAGTTAAAAAGAAAGAAAGACAAAAGAGATTAGCAGTAGAAAAATCTATGAGAGAAAGCAAATCAAAAGATAAATCTAAAAAAAGAAAACACAAATTCTCGAGATTCAAGTTTAAACCACATACTGCTCATGTTTCTTCTAGGAAATTAAACAAATCTAAAAAGAAAAAGAAAAGATAAATTTGTTATGGTTTACAGAACATATAAAGTTAAAAGAGGATTAAATTTTTTACGAAGTTTTAATAGCTTAAGCGTGAATATTTACTTTATATTATTAAACATTATCTTGTTTTTTGTTTTTTTCATTCTTATCCAATTAAATGCTGTATTTCTCGATTATATCGCTCTCAAGCCTTTAAATATATCACAAGGGAGATATCTTTGGACTTTTTTAACAAGTATGTTTATGCATGCAGGTTTTTTTCATTTGTTTGCCAATATGTTCTCTCTTTTGTTTATTGGGAGTCTAACTGAGAAAATTTTAGGAGGGAAAAGATATTTTTGGTTTTATATGATCTCTGGTTTGTTTGCAGGGCTGTTATTCGTTGGATCTACTTGGGTATTTCCTGAAGATGTAAATACCTTCGCTGTGGGGGCTTCTGGAGCCTTATTTGGATTAGTTGGTTTGTTGGTTCTATTAACACCTAACCTCCCAGTATACCTTATGTTTATCCCAATTCCCATTAAGATGAAATTTGCAGGGCCAGGAATACTCGTTTTATTATGGTTTATCTCTTTGGTAGGAAATATCCCTATTGGTAATGTTGCCCATCTTGGGGGGTTATTAATCGGCCTAATATATGGTTTTTATTTGAAAAATAAATATAAAAGAAAAACGGCCATGCTAAGTAGATATTTTAGTTGATTTAATTAGTTGATAATGAAAATAAAAGAGAAAACCAAAAGTAAAGGAATGATGAAGTTTAGTTTTAATCTTAATAAAGAATATAACCAAGCTTTTTCTTACATTAAAGAATCCGAGAAATTTATTTATGCAGCAATTATATTGTTTTTTGGGTTTTTTCTTTTGGGTTTTTTCATCCACCCCCCAGAAATTTTGAGCAACCAATTTTTGAAATTTCTTGCGGAATTAATAGAAAAAACAAAAAATTTTAATGGTTATGAATTAATGGGGTATATTTTTTTGAATAATTTTCTTAGCTCGCTTCAAGGAATGTTTTTTGGGTTTTTCTTTGGGGTTTATAGTTTTGTTGCTATTGTTTTTAATGGTTATTTTGTGGGTTTTGTATCCTCTCTTAGTGTTAAATCAATGGGAGTCTTGGTTTTATGGAGGCTTTTACCCCATGGAATCTTTGAATTGCCAGCAATATTTATCTCATTTGGGTTGGGTTTAAAATTTGGAACCTTTATTTTTAAAAAGAAAAAATTTGAAAGTTTTTCTTATTATCTTTTTAATAATGTTAGAATTTTTTTATTAATAATCCTCCCCTTGTTAATTATTGCTGCATTAATTGAAGGTTTTTTAATTGCTTTTTTTGGATAGTTTTATATATTCATTTTTCTTATTAACTTCATATTAAATTCGAGAAAAGGAGGTTAAAATGGCTAAAAGTATTGTAGACACAATTGCTATGATATTGGTAATTGTGGGTGGATTAAACTGGGGCCTAGTTGGGGTAGCTGATTTAAATGTAGTTGCTGAACTTGGGGCTACTGTGGCTCAAATAGTTTATATCTTAGTGGG
This sequence comes from Candidatus Woesearchaeota archaeon, assembly GCA_964579165.1. Lineage (GTDB taxonomy): Archaea > Nanobdellota > Nanobdellia > Pacearchaeales > GW2011-AR1 > CAZOFF01. The sequence continues at coordinate 2,790 of CAZOFF010000037.1, read as the reverse complement.
AATTGCTGCTCTATGGGCAATTTATATGATGGTAAAGAAATAAAACCACCTAATACTGTTTTTTCTTTTTTTTCTTTTTTAAAAGTTAATAAAAACTAATTAAGAAGATGAAAAAAAGTTATTTTTACCTTTTTAATTTTTTAGATCGCTTATGCCTAAGATTATGAACAAAGCTCCAATCATAATCGCAAACCAGAAGAGTCCTCCTTGGAGAAATATCCAGCCAGAACCCAGAAAATTAAGGCTCTTTCCCATAAGGCTCCATGAATATGTTGATGAAGCCCATGCAACATATACTGAACCTACTACTAAAATCAATCCCAAAAATAATTCTGCCCATTTATTCATAGTTTTATATTAAAATTTTTATTTAAAAATATTGTGTTGTTACAATATATATGCAATTTCTTATATTTAATACCAAGAAACTTGACAGAGTACCCAAATCTTAAGAACATTTTAAATCCATGTCCTTGATCAAAAAGTCCTTGAGTTTTACCACGGCTTAAAAGCCGTGGTTTGTTTGGGACTTTTGGATGTTCAAGAAACGACCACACCTTAAAAGGTGTGGTTTTCTGTCAAGTTTCTTGACATAAACAAACCACTGCTTTTAAATTGCTGGAACTCAAAAACTTTGTGATAATGGTTTTAGTTTTGGTAGAAATATATAAATATTCGATAGTTTTTTTAATTGAATGGATCAAGAAGTAAATCATGAACAAACAGAAAAAATAGAAAAAAAGGTAGAGGTTCAAGCCGAAGTCAAATCTGAGAAAAAAAGCTCCGAAAAAGAATTAGAATTAATAGATATTTTAAAACTTTTTTCTCCTGGAACTGCTTTGAGAAGTTCATTGGATGAAATTTTAAAAGCAAATTTAGGCGCTTTAATTATTTTTGATAAAGATAATTTATTTGATATTGTTAGTGGGGGGTTTAAGGTTAATTGTAAATTTTCATCCCAGAGGTTATTTGAATTATCAAAGATGGATGGTGCAATAATTTTATCTGAAGATTTGAAAAAGATATTATTTGCAAATTCTTTATTAGTCCCAGACATGACTTTATTAACAAAGGAAACTGGAACCAGGCATAAAGCTGCAGAAAGGACAGCTAAGCAATTTAAGACAGTTGCAATAGCTATATCTGAACGAAAAAGTCAAATCACTATTTATTACAAATCTGAAAGATATATTTTAGAAGAAACTTCTGAAATATTGAGAAGGGCCGCTGAAACCTTACAAACTTTGGAAAAACAAAGAGAAATCTATGATGAATTGTTGTCAAATCTCAATGTTTTGGAAATTAATGGTTTGGTAACAATAAATGATGTTTCTGGGGTGTTACAAAGGCTAGAAATGAATAAAAGAATATCCTCCATAGCAAAGAGATATTTAGTAGAATTGGGTAAAGAAGGAGTAATAGTTAGTATGAGATTAAAAGAATTAACAAGGGGCATAAATAGGGATAGGGAGTTAATTCTTCAGGATTATTTTGGTTCAAAGTATTTGAGGGCATCATCAACTCTGGATAATGCTAATTTTGATTTCCTTTTAGAAATATCCAACATATCGAGAATATTATTTAATGAATTGCATGATAAACCTATATCCCCAAGGGGGATCAGATTATTGAGTAAGACCAATATTTTAGAGAAAAATATCAAATTATTATTAACTGGATTTAAGAGATTGGATAATCTCATCGACGCAACTGATGAAGAATTAACCAATGTATTAAATAAAATTGATTTGGTGAAATACTTTAAGGAAGAATTGCAGATATTAAAAGAAAAGATTATGTCTGGGAAGAAGATATAATATGTTAACTGAAAAGCAAGTCAAGGAAATTAGAACACATTTAGAGAAAGCCCAAAATCCTTTATTCTTTTTTGATAACGACCCAGATGGTTTGTGTTCTTTTTTATTATTAAGGAGAGCTTGTGGAAAAGGAAAGGGGATTCCAGTAAGATCTTTTCCTGATCTGAATGCCGGTTATTTTAGAAGAATAGAAGAATTGAATTCAGATTATGTTTTTATTCTTGATAAGCCGATAGTTTCTGAAGAGTTTTTGAAAGAAGCTGAAATAAAAAACATCCCAATTGTGTGGATAGATCACCATGAAACTGATTTTAAAATTCCAGACCATGTAAATTATTATAATCCCACTAGAAATAAAAATCCTAGTTCGGAGCCAGTGACATTTTTATCTTATAAACTTGCAAATAACAAAGATGATATGTGGTTAGCCGTGATAGGGTGTGTTTCCGATAAATTTATTCCGGATTTTTATGATGAGTTTTTAGAAAAATATCCTGATCTTGCCATAAAAACTGAAAATGCTTTTGATGTATTTTATGCCTCGCAGATAGGGAGAATTGCACGAATTTTTAGCTTTGCTTTGAAAGATTCAATAACTAATGTTGTTAGTATGCTGAGGTTCTTATTGAGCGTTAAAAATCCTTATGAGGTTTTGGAAGAAAATAAAAAAAATTATTCTATGCATAAACGATTCAAACAAATATATTCTAGATACACTCGTTTGCTTATAAAAGCGGAGGAATATCATAAATTTAAAGAGAAGATATTATTTTTTCAATACGGCGGGGACTTAAGTATAAGTTCAGATATTTCTAATGAATTGAGTTATAGATTCCCAAACAAGATTATTGTGGTAGTTTATGTTAGTGGAGTTAAAGCTAATATTTCTGTTCGTGGGAATAAAATAAGAGAGATTATTTTAGACATAATTAATGAGTTAGAAGGTGCAACAGGAGGAGGGCATGAAAATGCG
>CAZOFF010000036.1:0-7292 GCA_964579165.1 Candidatus Woesearchaeota archaeon | reverse complement strand
AACACTGGTTCTTGGAAAAATGAGCGGTTCTGAACTTCCAGTTGGGGGGGTTATAACAACAACAAACATAGTTGAAAACTATCCAGGATTTATTAAACTTAGTGGGATGGAATTGGCCAAAAAAATTGAAGACCATACTCGGTCATATGATTTAGTAGAGATAAAAGAAGACAAAGTAGAAGAAATTATTAAAAATAATAGCCTATTTGATATTAAAACAAAAAAAGGAAATTACCAAGGAAAGAGTATTTTGTTTGCAACTGGAACAAAATGGAAAAAATTGCCAGATAATGTTAAAGGAGCAAAAGAATTTGAAAATAAAGGAGTAAATTATTGTGCTTTATGTGATGGGCCATTGTTTAGAGACAAAGTCGTTGCAATTGTGGGTGGAAGTGATTCAGCTGCAAAAGATGCGCTTGTTTTAGCTGAACATGCAAAAAAAGTTTATATTATTGCACGTGGGGAAAATATACGACCTGAGCCAATAAATTTAGAACGAATAAAAAAAAATAAAAGAATAGAAATAATAACAAAAACAAATATAAAAGAAGTTAAAGGAGATTATTTAGTAAAGAGCATTATTCTAGATAAGCCATATAAAGGAAAAAATGAGTTACAAGTACAAGGAGTCTTTGTTGCGATAGGGCATATTATTCTTTCAGACTTAGCAAAAAAATTAGGAGTAAAAACAAATGAAAAAGGTGAGATTATTATCAATCATAAAGACTCAAGCACAAATATCAAAGGAATTTTCGCCGCTGGCGATGTTTCTGACAAGCCATTTAAACAATTAATAACTGGTGTAGCAGATGCCTGCACCGCAGCTCATTCTGCATATGAATACTTAGGGAAAGGGAAATAAAAAGATTTAAAAGTATTATTATTATTATTATTATATGTTAAAGAAGAGTTTTTATGATTGGTTTACAATTATTTTTATTGTAGTTCTGGTTGTAGGTATTGGTTTAATACTTTATTCAATATCATCAAATTACAATGAACAATATAAATCCAATACTCAAAATTGCGCTAACAAAGGATTAAGCGGATCAGAATTGATTATTTGTCTTAGAAATCAGAATAATCCTCCAATTAATCTTATTGTTGTAAAAATAACATTATACATATTAGGTTTTATTTATTATATTCTTATTCTCATTTTAGCTATTCAATTACATTCAAGAAAAAAATTATCTTTAATAAATGTGATAATAATAGCGGTTATTATACCCTTGGCACCAATATATTATCTTACCGCACTTAGAAAACCGTTAAAGAATATAGAAAAGGAACCAATCAATTATTAATCTTATCCCCTAAAATTCTGTCTGCATCTTCAGCTAGTTGTTCATTAATCAAGTTAATCAAATTATAACCAAAAGACAAAATTTTTAGGGGCTCACGAGAACTATTCATATAGCTAGTTAAGAGGAGATAAAGATAAGGATTTTTTTCTTGTAAATATGACATGGTGTCATACATACTATCTTTAAAAATTGTTTCGTTTCTAAAGATATCGACCCGAACAGAATCTATGACCTCCTTAGTGATTATAGGAAAATGTTTGAACCTATCTGAACCCATAGTTTCCCTTAGTTTTAGACATTATTAAATCTATATGAGCTTTATTGTAATTATTTGATTTTTATTTTTAGAAGACCGTTAGTTGCTCCAAGTTGTTTTATAACAGATAAAGATTCTTTTAATCCAAGATTTATTGCTTCTTCAATGGGTTTGTTTTTTATTAATCCGGTAATAAAACCAGAAGAGAAGGCATCGCCTGCGCCAGTTTTTTCTATTCCTTTAATTTTTTTGGGTTGTGCGAAGTAATATTCACCATTTGCAAAACAACTTACTACATTTTCTCCGTCTGTAATTGCAATTATTTTTGGGCCCAGTTTATTTAGTCTATCTAGCAATTCTTTTTTTGTTCCTTTTTTTACTAAAAGCTCTGCCTCTTCCTTATTAAGTATTAAAACATCAGTAAGATGAATCATTGGAAGAACATTTTCTGCTTTGATCATATATGCACTTGGATTGAATGCAATCATAACCCCATTATTTTTTAATTTTTTAGCTAAATCCTTTTGATGTGTAAAATTTTTTCCGAGTAAAGAAGAAAAATACACCCATTTTGTATTAAATTTTTTTATCTCATTAAGGGGGATGTGGATATTATCCCCATTATAAGTCAATATTACTCGATTGCCTTGCTTTGTTCTTAAAATAACAGAATAACCAGAAAAAACATCTTTATGTACTTTGCCAAGAAATTCTACTTTTTCTTTTTTAAATTTTTCAAGTATTCTTCTGCTATTGTCGTCTTCTCCTAGCTTCCCAATGTACCCCGTTTTTAATCCAAGCCTTGAGAAACCTACAGAGGTATTTAAACCACCACCGCCAAAATCAAATCTCAAATCTTTTATTGAAACTTTATCCCCAACATTGTAACATAAAAAACCATTTTTCTCAGAAGTATCTGTTGTTATAAATACATCAACAATTGCATGACCAAAACAAACAATATCAAGTTTACTCATTTTTGATATATTTTTATTTTATTAATTTTATTTCCTCTTTTTGTTTTTTGTTTAGTTTTTATTTTGATTTTGATTTATCCTTCAAAAGGGCCTCAATTCCTGGAAGTTTTTTTCCTGCAATGTAATCTGAAAGAGCCCCCCCAGATAAACTGATATAACCAAACTTGTTTTTATTTATTCCTGTTTTTTCTACAACATCGTTTAAATGACCACCACCTAAAATTGAAAATGCTTTGCTTTTTGAAATAGCACTTAGTAGTTCTTTTGTCCCTTTATCGAAACCTTTTTTGCCATATAATCCCGCTGGACCCTTCATGTATATTTGTTTAGCTTTTTTTATTTCTTTTTTATAAAATTCTATTGTCTTATCTCCTATATCCCAAACAGGATAATTTAATGGAAATTCTTCTATGTTTTTATTTACTCTTTTATTGTTTATTGGAACAGCATAGTCTACAGGAAGTAGGAGGGATTTATTTTTTAATTTTATCTTATTCTTTAGTTTTATTAATAATTTCTTTTCTTTAGCCATTATTTTGTTTTGCAATCCAAGATTTTTTTCAGAAGCAATATGACAAAATGGCGCCAATAATCCGGTAGTTAAAATTTTATTTGATTTTGAACTAACTAAGTCTACATTTTCTTCTAATTTAGCCCCTCCTAAAATAAATAATGCCATTTTCAAATTCATTTTTTCTAAAGCCGTTAGTTCTTTTTCCAATAATCTTCCTGCTAAGCTTGGAACGTAACGAGAAAAGGAAACCATAGAAGTCTGATTTCTATGACAAACAGAAAAGGCATCATTTATATAAACATCAATTAATGGAACAAAAAATTTTATTATTGAATTATTTTTCTTGTCTGGAAAAAATTCATCATCTAAAAAACGTATATTTTCTAATAATATGGCCTCACCGTTTTTAAGATTATTTACGGCCCATCTAGCTTTATTGCCAATAATATCATTAATAAATTGAATTTTAGTTTTTTTATTTATAATGTATGCATGTTGTTTTAAAGAAATAAAATCACTTTTTCCTTTGTTTCCTTGATGTGCTATAAGTATTATTTTAGCTTTTTTTCTTTTTAATTCATTAACTGTTTCTATAATAGAATCAATTCTTTTTTTTGAAGATATTTTTTTATTTTTGATTGGAGAATTTATATCTACTCTTAGTAAAACCACCTTATTAAAGAAATCAAAGTTATCTAAAGTAGAAATTTCCATTTTATATCAATATTATTTCATTGATTTTAATAAATCAATCATCCTACAACTATACCCAAATTCGTTATCGTACCATGCAAGTATTTTAATTGTATTACCTTGAACTTGGGTTAATAAACTATCAATTATGGCAGAATGTGAATTTCTTATAATATCGGATGAAACTAATTCTTCCTCGCTGTATTCTAATATATTTTTGTATTTGCCATTTGCAGCTTGTTTTAATTTTTTATTTACTTCATTAACATTGGTTTCTTTTTTTACTTCTATTACAAAATCAACTATACTTCCACATGCAACAGGCACTCTAAATGCAAGACCCTCTATTTTACCTAATAAACTAGGAATAGCTTGACAAACAGAGATAGTAGCCCCAGTACTTGAGGGGATTATATTTAATGCTGCTGCCCTTCCCCTTCTTAGTTGTTTATCTGCGTTATCTAATAACTTTTGACTAGGAGTATAGGCATGTATAGTACTCATAAAACCTTTTTTTATTTTAAATTCATCATCAATTATTTTAGCTACAGTTGCAGAGCAATTAGTTGTGCAAGATCCCATAGAGATTATTTCATGATTTTTCTTTAAATCACTGTCATTTACCCCCGGAACAATTGTTACATCTGAATCATTGCTTGGAGCAGAAATAATAACCCTCTTGGCTCCGGCCCGAATGTGTTTCGAAGCTCCTTCTCTATCAGTAAAAGCACCAGTAGATTCTATTACAATATCTATGTTCAATTCTTTCCATGGAAGATTTTCGGGGTTTTTTTCTGAAAAGAATTTAATTTTTTTCCCGCCAATTGTTAAAGAATTTTTATCGTATGAAATTTTTTTGCTATATGGGCCATAAACTGAATCGTGTTGTAAAAAATAAGCAATGCTTCTTGAATCTGTAATATCATTTACAGCCACAATATTCAAGCCTTTTTCAATTGCTAATTTTAATATGTTCCCTCCTATTCTACCCAAACCATTAATTGCTATTCTCATTTTGCCTCTTTTTATTCTTATAATGTTTATTGTTAGTTAAGTTATTAGTTAAATAATAAATCTTAAAAGATAATTAATTATTTAAGGCTTTTCATTTGAGTAATAAGTTAATAAAGAGTTTAAAGAATAATTAAGATTGTGCAATTATCGTGCCAGAATCAATTCCTTCAACATCAACATTTCTCTCCGCACTTAAAAATTTACCAATTGCATTAACAATATGCTCCAGTCCTTCAACAGCCCCCCATAACTCTCCATTATCTATCTCTAAACATAAATTATCATCGTTATCAATTAAACATAAAAGATTTTCTCCTTTAGAATAAGCTTCCATATAAAGGTCATTTGTTTGTTGAACCAATCTTCCAATAGGCAAAATTTTATTTTCTTGCTTAGCTTTAATTATTTGTTCTGTTATTCCTGCTGCTTTTCTATATGTTTTAACAAAATCACGATAGCCTTCTTCAAATTCCTCTAAATTCATATAAAATAGTAGTAATACATATATTTAACTTTTTCGTGACAGGAAACATTAAAAAAGGAAATGGGATACAAAATTTTAGAAAAGCAAAAATAAGGAAAAAATGACGAGCAAAGAAAAGAAGATAACAAAAATTGCTTTTATTGGAACTCATGGAACAGCAAAAACAACTACTGCACATGATTTAGTAACTCGATTAAAGAAAAAAAGAATAAATGCGGAATTTTTAGGAGAAGTTGCTAGAATGTGCCCCTTGCCCATAAACCAAAATGCAACCCCAGAATCTCAAAAGTGGATTATATTTAATCAAATGTCAAAAGAGTTTGAATTTAGAGATAAATGTGATTATCTTGTTGGGGATAGAAGTGTTTTAGACAGCTGGATTTATTATCTTAATTTATTTGGGCATAATCCTAATCTTGAACCTATAATAATGGAGCATATGGGAAGTTATGATTTTTTATTTAAAATGCCAATTAAACCAGAATATTTTCAAGCAGATGGAATAAGGGATTTAGATTTAGATTTTCAAAGGAATATAAATGATTTAATGGACAAGGTATTACATGAAAAACAAATTCCTTACTATAAATATGAGGATATGAAAACAACTTTGAATATAATTCTGAGTAAGAAATAATTCTAAAAAACAATAGATAGCAAACCTTAAAAACCCCTTAAATCTATTATTTTTGTAAGTTGGGTAGTTCACTAAAAATCTCACAGATTTTGGTGCCACAAAATTCTGGCTGTGTTTTCACACAGATAATAAAAGAATTTTGTTGGGATTTTCGGGATTCAGCTTTTGATTAAGCAAATGTCGATAAAAAACGATATTGAATTCTGAGGAAGGTCCGCCCACTATAATAGGTTATATGCGAAAGCATACTGTCGCGAGACAGAGCTCTGTTACAGAAACGACACAGCTTTTATTGAGTAATGAAACATGCGTAGAACTTCGAGATAAGAGATTTGATGAAACGAACATCTTGACTAGTGCAAGGCTTAAAGCCGCTTAGTGAAATATCAACAAGTTTGGTTTGTCTGATAAGGTAATTTAAATAGAAACAACAAACTACAAAAGGTGGCCTATTCCCAACTTACATTTTTAAGATAGATGTTTATTTCTTATATTTTGGAATTCTTTTTATGTTATAATTCAAACCAAGTTCATCTCTTTCTTCAACATAATCAATATTTGAAATATCAAAAAATCTTTTCTTTAATTTTTGAAAACCAAAATTGGCGTAAATTAAACATCCTAAAGAGCATATAATAGAAATGTCTCTCGCGTCTGCTAACAAGTTTTTTAACTTACTTTCTTTTTGCATATAAACTAAGATAACAAAAAGTTTGAATAAATTTCTGTTTTAAAGATTAAATTAATACAATAAGATAAAATCAACAAGTTTAAAAAAGACTTAAATCTTCTAAATTTATAAGTAATTTAGAATTAAGTTAAAGTTGTTTGGGGAACATAGCTCAGCGGGAGAGCACACGACTGAAGCTCGTGGTGTCCGGGGTTCAACTCCCCGTGTTCCCATTTTGAATTCTTGGTTAATAATTTATGTTCAAACTTAGATTAAAAAAGAAGAACCAATAACTAAAATTGCCATTAAGATAACAAAATAACCAAATCTAATTGTTTTAGATAATTTCATTAAAAGATGTATTGTAAGCCATCCGAATATAAATGCGACGAGGACACCTAACCATAAATCAGATATAAAGCTAAAATCAGAGAAATTCAAGATAATATTTCCCATTAAAACTATGGGAAGACTCATAATAAAACTTAATCTTAATGATTGAGTTTCATCTAAATTTCTCAATAACAATGCAGATATAGTTAACCCAGACCTAGATAATCCGGGAAGAGAAGCGAGTCCCTGTACAAATCCTAAAATCACACCATCGGCATTATTTAAATGATAAAGGTTTCTTGTTCCTGCAGACTTGGACTTTAATTGCAAAAAACCCGTTGCCAATAAAAGAATACCTACACCAAGAGTGATTATCTTGCTTGTAAAAATAATTTGAGTATCTATAA
>CAZOFF010000035.1:0-7500 GCA_964579165.1 Candidatus Woesearchaeota archaeon | reverse complement strand
AAATATTCTTGAGGTTTGGATGCTCAAGATACGTCAAGAATCTTGACATAAAAATTTCAAAACAAGATTAAATAAATGAAAATAAAAGATGACAAAAAAGAAATTACATAGGATTAGGGATGGAAAAGAAAGTTTTCGTGTAGCAATTTTTGGTTCTGCACGAACGAAGAAAAAAGATCATAGCTATATGACTGTTTATAATCTTGCAAAGTTGCTGGGAAGCGAAAGAATTGATGTTGTAACTGGTGGAGGCCCCGGAACGATGGAAGCTGCAAATGCGGGGCATAAAGCAGGTGACCCCAAAATGCGTTCACATTCCTTTGGATTATTAATTAGACTTCCAAAAGAGCAAATAGCTAATATTCACTTGGATATCAAAAAAGAGTTCGTTCAATTTTCAGATAGATTAAGAAGGTTTATGGAGCTTTCGAATGTAGTTGTGGTCTCTCCTGGGGGGGTAGGAACCACTTTAGAATTTTTTTATGCTTTACAATTGATTCAAGTTCACTACGTTCATAATGTTCCAATAATTTTAATTGGAAAACAATGGGAACCTTTAATAAGATGGCTTAGAAAAGAAGTTTTAGCTAGGAGGTTCATATCTAAACATGATTTAGATAGTTTGTTTCCTGTTAAAAGTATACATTCTGCATTTAAAATTATCTTAAAAACAAGAGAAATACAAGAAACAGCTAATCATAATTTCTTTAAAAAGCTTAGAGAATATTGTCGCAAGGAAAAAATTTAATTAAACAATTTGATGATCAACTTAAAATATTTAAAATAAAAAAGAGAAAATGAAAAAAACTTCTTCTCCAAGTTTAAGCAAAATCACAAAAAAAGGAAAGGCATTATTTCTTGCTTACGATCAGGGTTTTGAGCATGGCCCCTCCCATGACTTTAATGATAAGAATATTGATCCTTTATATGTTTTAGATGTAGCTAAAAGGGGAAAGTATACTGGAATTGTATTTCATAAAGGAATTGCAGAAAAATATAAGAATGAGATAAAAAAAAGTAAAGTTCCATTGATAATTAAACTAAATGGCAAAACTAAGTTGTTTAATGGAGAACCTTTATCAGTCCAAATATGCACTATTAATGAGGCAATATCTCTTGGGGCAAAAGCAGTGGGTTATACCATTTATATAGGAAGTAAATATGAATCAAGAATGCTGGATGAATTTGCAGATATTCAAAGACAAGCACATAAAAAAAGAATTCCCGTTATTTCTTGGGTTTATCCAAGAGGAAAGGCAATAAAAAATCCAGATTCAAGAGAGAATTTAGCTTATTCTGCAAGAATTGCTTTGGAAACAGGAGCTGATATTGCTAAAATTCATTATAATGGGAAGTTAGAAGATTTAAAATGGGCAGTAAAATCTGCTGGAAGATGCAAGATTGTAATTGCTGGCGGAATAAAAACAAATGAAAAAGCTTTATTGAAGAATGTTAAAGAAATAATGCAAGCTGGAGCAATTGGTTTAGCCATTGGAAGAAATGTTTGGCAAAACAAAAATCCATTAGAGATAACAAAGAAAATCAAGAAAATTATTTTTTAGCAGGAATAAAAAAGAGTTAAAATTTAAAAGCACATAATCTCTATAGAAATGTGAAAAGAGTTGCAAAAATAGGTTTTTCTTTGTTTAAGGAATCATTTCTCTTAATTTTAGGAGTATTAATAGCAGGCTTTGGTCTTAAGGGATTTTTAATCCCCAATGGCTTTATTGACGGAGGGATAACTGGAATATCTTTGCTTATTTATCATTTGCTTCCAATATCTATTTCTCTTTTAATATTTGCTCTAAACTTGCCTTTTATTTTTCTTGCAAGAAAGCAAATAGGAAATATTTTTGCCACTAAAACTTTTTTAGCTATATTTGGACTTGCTTTGGTTTTATTTTTCATAGAATACCCAGTAATCACATCTGATAAGCTTCTTGTTTCTATATTTGGCGGATTTCTTTTAGGTGCAGGAATAGGACTTTCCATAAGGGGTGGGGGAGTTTTAGATGGAACAGAAGTTCTTTCTATTTATCTAAGCAGAAGGTTTGGGTTTAGTATGGGAGAAATAATTTTTGTCATAAACATTTTTATATTCTCATTTGCAGCAATTTTGTTAAGCATAGAAATTGCTTTGTATTCTATATTAACTTATTTGGCCGCATCCAAGACAGTTGATTTATTTATACAAGGAATTGAAGAGTATATTGGAATAACAATAATATCTAAGAAAAGTGAAGAAATAAGAAACCAACTTACTAAACAGCTAGGAAAAGGAGTTACAATATACAAGGGAAGGGGCGGCTATTCTGGAGACAAAGAAATGGATATCCTGTTTATCTTTGTCACAAGACTAGAAGTCATAAAAATAAAACAACAGATAATTCTTGTAGACCCAGAAGCAGTTATAATAGAACATAGTATAAAAGAAGTAAGGGGTGGGAGGATAAAGAAAAGGCCTCTTAACCATTAAAATAAAAATGCTTATAGTAATAAACTTCAAACCAAATCATAAGATTTATAAGGTATATATAGTTATATAACTCATGGAAATGAAGAAATTAAAAATTTCTAATCTCCATTTTTAAAATATCACAAACAAAATGGAAATAAAAAAAATATTACATTACCCAAGATTAGATAGTGTTTTAATGGTTGAGAAATTTATCTATGACAATAGTGGGGAGTTCACTAAAAAACAAATTTGGCAACAACTTCCAAAGAAAATGATGTATCAAACTTTGTCTGTGATAATTGATTATTTGCTCTATGCTGGGAGAATAGCTGTTGATAAAGATAGAAAAATAGCTTGGATATGGAATCCCAAACTTGTAAAAAAATATATCGCAAGAACTGATTTAGAATGGAAATAAAATCAAGGTTATTTTTTGCAGAAAAGATAATTGAAAAAAGTTTTAATGAGCTTAAAATAGGCAAGGTAGAAGAGCAAGAGCTATACTCTCAATTATCTCAAGCGTTTGAAAACCTAAAGAGAAATGCTTTTTGCGGGATTCAAATTCCAAAAAGATTAATTCCTCAACACTATATTCAGAAATACCTTATAAGTAATCTGTGGAAATATGACTTGCCTAGGGGTTGGCGGCTCCTTTATTCTGTTGGAAAAGAGGGGATTGAAATTATCTCTGTAATCTTAGATTGGCTTGATCATAAAAATTATGAAAGGAGATTTAGCTATTAATGATTATCGTTGTAAACTTCAAAAATCACAAAAAAGGCAAGCAAGTTCTTGAATTAGCTTGGCTAATTCAAAGATACAACAAAAGTGCAATTGTTGGTGTTCCTTTTCAAAATATTAGCGATGTTTCTAAAAAAACAAAACTAAAAACTTATGCTCAACATCTTAACAATCAGTTTAATGCTCACAAAGTTAAATCCTTGGGAGCAAATGGTGTTTTCTTAAATCACAGTGACCATAGATTAAAGTTTAACAAACTAAAACAGCAAGTAATAGAAGCTAACTCTCGTGGATTATCTATTATAGCATTTATATCAACTTTTAGCGAAGCTAAACAAATTATTAATAACAAAGCATTAAACTCAAAGATAAATTATCTGGCGTTTGAAGATCCTAAGCTTATAGGAACAGGAAAAAGCATAACTCAATATAAAGCAAGCGATGTTCTTAAGTTTTCTAAATTATTTAAGAGCCCTAAAAAATCAAAAATCCTTCCATTATGCGGAGCCGGGATATCAAGTAGGGAAGATGTAATAAAAGCTAAGAAACTTGGATGTAAAGGTGTAGCAATAGCAAGTGCAATAACAAAAGAAAAGAATAAGAACAAGATTAAAGAGTTGTTAAAAATTAGTTAGCTCTATTTTTTATTTCTTTACTATCGGTTCTACACTTTGAACATAATGTCCTGTTGAACCTCTCCAAGGCCATCCACCAACAACTTGAATATATTTTATTTTTACTTTTTGCCCTGATTCTAAGGCTTCATTTAATTTTCTTGCTAATTCTTCTTTGTTTTCTCCGTGCCTTGCTTGATTATCAATACTAAACTCCCAGGTATTCGCGCCCATATTTCCCCCGCTTGAAACTATTCCTTCTAGAGCCATCTCTCCTTCATAAGTTTTCCAAACCATTCCCTTGTGTGATATTTTATTAACCACACCAGCCCTAGAACCAAAAGAATACTCATAACCATTTAAGAAACCACAACTGGCAGGCAGTATAGCAATACCTAAAGCTACAGCACCTAATAATGCTGAAGGTCTTAAGTTTCCGTATTCATCAAAGATTATTCCCATATATAAATGCCCTTTTAATCTTATTTAAACATTTATATTTATCATTATAGTTTTCAAAATGTCAAGAACACTTGACAGATAACTCCACACTTTAGTGTGGAGAGGATGTCATAATTACAAAAGAGAAACATAAAGAAAAAATAAAAAAAATAATGAGAAATTATTGAAGTTCAGCGTCAATTATTCTCTTAAATTCACTGAATGGTTGTGCACCACTTAAAGGTTGCCCGTTAATAAAGAAAGATGGCGTTCCCCTAACTCCTGCAGCTGCACCTTCTTTTAAATCAGATTCAACTTCACTTAGATATTTCTCTGAATCTAAACAGCTGTCAATATTATAACTTAATTCTTGAGCCCACTTCTTAAGGTTACTCTCGCTTAATGAAGCTTGATTTTCAAATATCTTATCATGCATTTCATAATAAGCTTCATCTCCACCTTGTTCTCTTACACATTCTGCAGCTATTGCAGAAGGTAATGCTATTGGATGAATAGATGTTAATGGAAAGTCTCTGTAAATAAGTTTAACTTTTCCAGTATCAATATATTCTGATTTGATTGAAGGATAAGTTTGACTCCAGAATCTCTCACAAAAAGGGCACTGATAATCACTAAATTCAATAATTGTTACAGGCGCGTTTTCATTTCCTAAAACAGCATCGTCATCCCCATCAACTTTAACAGGAGCGGTATTTCCTCCTGTATTGGGATTCACAACAGCACTACCAGTAGAATCTCCTTTTAATAGGAAAAATCCACCTATAACTACTATTGCAAGCAATAAAAATGTGGAATATTTCCACAAAGTATCCTTTTTTATGGTTATAGTGTTATTATTCTCTTCTTGCATTTTTTACCTCCCGTTGTTATTTAATTAATATGATTTTATTTTTTGAGTAATTTTTCGATTTTTTCTATGTCTGCTCCAATAACTATCTCTTTCCCTATCTCTATAACCGGAACGCCCATTTGCCCCGATTTTTTAATCATTTCATCAGCGTCTTTTCTATTTTTTGAAACATCAATGTCATTAAACTCAATTCTTCTACTTCTTAAAAAATCTTTAACTTTATCGCAATATGGGCATGTTGATGTTGAGTAAATCGTTATTTTTTGCATTTTATTCTTGTTTTAAAATTTTATTGTTTTTTTAAGACAACTATATTATTCATTCCTCTCCTTTTTCTCTCTGTGATTTGTTTAGCTTCTAATTTGTCTAAAAGTCTAGTTGTTTTTACCTTGCCTATTTGAAGTTTTTCCATTAATGTTGATTGAAATATTGCGCCATTCTCTGCGATTAATAATTTCACAATTTCTCTTTCTTCTTTATCAAGTTTTAATTTGTCTAAATCAATTTTCTTATTTCTCCCTTTTATTGTTTTGACTACAATTTTCTCTTTTTCTTTTGAAAATACAAAAAACAAACCAATAATAAATATCAAACCAGCTATGGATAAGCTAATCCATGTCTGAACTGAGATGGTGTCATACATAGTGCAAGTTGGTCCATGTGTACAAGTCTCTCCGACTATATTTCTCAAGGCCGAATTAAATATCAAAACTATAGTTACTATAACAATCGCAATTCCTATAATTAAAAATCCCACATTTTTATTCTTCATTTTTTTATATTTTACTTATCTTTCTAAGTTTTTCAACAGCCTTTTTAATTTCATTGATTGTGAAGTCTATATCTTCTTTTGTGGTAAACTTACTTAAACTTATCCTAATAGAGTTTTCTGCTTCTTTATTATTTAAACCCATAGCTTTTAAAACGTGGCTTGGTTCCACTGATTTTGATGAGCACGCACTTCCAGTTGAAATACTTATCCCTTTAATATTAAGTAGAGATCCCAAGGCTTCACCCTCAACATATCTAAACTGGATGTTAATATTATTACATAATCTTCTATCTTCTGTTGCACCATTCAATTTGGAGTCAGGAATTTTCAATAATTCTTTAATAAGATAGTCTCTTAGTTCAACCATCCTTTTTATCTCAGAGCTCCTTATTAATTTTACTGCTCTCGCAAATCCTATTATCCCCGGAACATTTTCAGTTGCAGACCTTAATTTAAACTCTTGCCCTCCACCATGAAGTAAAGGAGTTATTTCTATCCCTTTCTTTATATATAATGCCCCTATTCCTTTTGGTCCATGAATTTTATGAGCATTTATTGTTACTAAATCTAGATTTTGTTTGTTAACATCTAAATTAGTTTTCATGTAGCTTTGACATGCGTCTGTATGAAAATAGGTATTTTTTTCTTTGCATATCTTCCCTATTTCTGCAAGATTTTGAATTGTTCCTGTTTCATTATTTCCATGAATTATTGAGATCACAATTGTCTTATCTGTAATAGAATTTTTTAATTGATTTAGATCAACAAAACCTTCTTTGTCTACATTTAAGTACGTTATTTTAGCTCCTTGGGTTTCAAGCCATTTGCAGGCATTTAAAATACAATCGTGTTCTATCTTGCTTACTATAATATGATCTTTTTCAGGATAGTGTGCAAAAAATAAGCCCTTTAAAACAAAATTATTGGACTCTGTACCACTTGAGGTAAATATAACCTCCTTATAGCTTGCTCCTAAAGTTTTTGCAATAAATGCTCTTGCTTCTTCAATATCTCTTCTTGCTTCTTCTCCCAAGAAATGTGATGAAGAAGCATTTCCATACTTCTCAGTATAGTAAGGAATCATTGCTTTTACAACTTCATTATCTACTTTTGTTGTTGCAGCATTATCTAAGTATATTTGTTTCATTTTTTGTTGTTGATTGAGCATTTCAAAAAGTGAAGCTCAAAAATTTCCTGTTTTTGTTGTTTCATGTTTTTTATTTGTTTAATTGCTTTTGTCTATTAGTCTGGTTTTTTCTTTTTTTTCTGTAAAAGGGCAATCTTCTCCACAATATTTATCTGAATGTTTATCAATTAACTTTAACATAGGCAATATTGTATCTTTAGTTAAGAAGTAAATTCTTTTCTTGCCTTTTTGTTTCATTTTAACCACACTGCACTTTTTTAAAGAACAAAGTGCATGTGAAATCTTGCTTTGTTCTGCATTTAAACATTTGCATATTTCTCCAACACTTTTTTCTTGTTCCCTTAAACAAAGGATTATCTTTATTTTCAAAGGATTTGCCAGATTAGTAAAGAATATATGGTATTTCTTGTCGCACATTTTGTATTATTTGTTTTTTATTATTTTCTATTTATTTTC
>CAZOFF010000034.1:5533-7666 GCA_964579165.1 Candidatus Woesearchaeota archaeon | reverse complement strand
AGCTTCAATTGTCGGCAAACCAAATAATTTTGGCTCCACCCTTACATAATCATTAACTTCTATTAGATAAAACATAAAAAGTATAACAAAAATTGGTTTTTAAAGCTTATTATAAATTGTTTTTTGATAATTTTTCTAAAAAATAAGTATATGTTAGTTACATAATATTTAAAAAGTAATCTCTAAATTTGTAAGTATGACAAAAATTTTAGCTCGGGGGGTTTATGAAGTTGGTTCCCCAGAAAGATTAAAAGACCTAAATGACTTAAACAAAAGTTTGTGTGGTTTAAATATTAATTTTTGGGGTGAACCACCAGATTCTTGTCAAACATTAATTATTGGTGCAATTGTAGAAATAGACGATGATCCAGACGGGGGTTTTATCGTTCCTCAAGAGTATATACCTGCAAACGTTTTGGAAATATTAAACCCTTTAAATCTGATGTGGGTTAGTGGGTATGATTTTTTAGCTGGCAAATAATTAAATTATATCTAATTGCTTTTTCCCCAAGATTATTAATTTTCTATTTGGGGTATTATTCTTTATTTCCTTGTCTAATGTTGCTATAATCATATCCGGATTTTTTTTGGCATAATTTATAATTGCTTTATCAGTATTTTTATTGTTTAAATCCAATTGAGGAGTTTTATTCTTCTTAATTAAGTTTAATGCAAGCTTTGCATTTGAATCGTTTTTAGATAAACCTTCTAGTTCTATAAAAACTTGTTCAGGAATAATAATAGAATATCCATCATCGATGAGCCAACTAAAAAAATCTATTTTCTGTCTTACGCATGTAATTATAAATGATGTGTCTAATAAAACTTTTTTTATTATCATAATAAACAAAGAAAAACAAATTATATAAACTTAATTTTCTATGTTTTAGAATGAAAAAGGGGTTATTGTTTGTTTCGTTTTCTATTATTATTTTTATTGCATTTATTTATTTTGTTTCTGGCCAATCGCCACAAACTGCTGATGTTTTTTTTGACAAAAAAAAAATGTTATGTAATCTTGATGCGACAACTGAGGCTTTGAATTTTTACCTTAGTAACTGTTTAAAAGAGAAAATAAGAACAATTAGGTGCAACAACCCAGAATCAGAAAATTTTGGTGAAGGAATAGATTTTATTACTTATTCGATTGACTCAAGTTCAGGTTGCAGAATTCTAAAGGGAGATTTGCTTGCTTGCCATGTTGATGTGGGTTTAACAGAAGCAAAAGAATATGTTGATAAATATTTAAACTATAAAACAGTTGAGAGAGGAGAATATATGTACCCGAGTGAGTGCCAGGAACTCGAAAAAGGCTATTCTAATTCAGATATGTGTAATGATGAGGTTTTAGAATTAGTTGAAGAATGTAGATTTAGTAGGAGCGTGTTGCATGCAAATTATTTGGAAGAAGCAAGAAGAAGATTGCTTGTTGCAAAAACAGAAGTTGTAAGTTCTGGTATTGCTTGGTATGAAGATGTGCCAACAACAGCCAAAATCCAAGGCTTAAGAACAAGGTCTGGTGACGCATCAAGATCTTTTTTAGGGTCTGAACCCGAATTAAAAGAGGGATTATTGCCTGAAATTAGGAATAAAGTGGCTATGACTTATTTGCTAAAATTTCATGGCGGGGCTTATAATTTGGCAAAGCAATATTATGATTTTAAGCCTTGGTCAGAAGAGTTTACCCCAAGTTTACTTAATCGGGGAAGTTACTTGAATAGAGATGAAACTGGTCGTATAATAAAAAATTATGGACAAATTTTTTGCTTATATAAACCTGGTGGCGATATTTGTTATGGAATTATCCCGCTAGTTTCTGCTTTTTATCAAAACACTTGGCCAGATAATACAGTATCTCCATTTTGTGATGCAGAATACATTAAATTAATATTGGATAATGTAATTCATGCTGCTTCAAGTACTGATGGCTCTGGATTTCCAAAAAGAATAAATTTTTACCCCTCTTTAAAGTCAATCTCAGAGTCCTGTGAGAATATTCAATCGTTTGCAACACTGCTTTGGGCTAAACAATATTCGAGAAGGATAATAAACTTAGACAGAGACGAAACATGGAATGATATAGATTATGCTTCTACAAATTTTGATACTTATGTAAAAATAGTAAAGGGCATA
>CAZOFF010000034.1:0-5523 GCA_964579165.1 Candidatus Woesearchaeota archaeon | reverse complement strand
CATATCTTTAGGCGCACCAAAAGTAGCGGGTGTAGATGTTTTTAGTATCTTGCCCACTGGCGCTACAGTCAAAAAAGATGTAGCACCCTCAGAAGAGGAAGTAGCATTCTTAGAAGATTTTCGCCAAATCTTTGCTATTGATGTTGCCTCTAATGGTGAAGTTAGCTTTTATGACTCAAATCTTAATCAATTAAACACAATTTATCCAACAAGTGTGTATACTGATGCTGTAGATAAAAGTTCAAAGATAGTTCTTTCTCCATCACAAGCAGGCGATTATGGAATTGGAACAACACAAGTATTTAAAATCTTTGGCGATGAACCACAAAAGACAAACAATTATCTTTTACATACCAAAAATTGCAGATGCTCATTGATTTGCGAAGATTTCTTGGAATTAGACAATCCAGACTCTATAGTTTTTAGGGATTATGAAAATGTTGTAATCCCCTACTGGACAACAAATGATGAATTTAATATTTGGCTTAAATATCAACATGCAGATAACAGATGCACTGATTAATTATTTACAAATAAATTCAGCCAACCCAACATTTATTAATCTATTTTTATTTTATAATCTATGCATGAAAAAGAGCACGTTCTGGAAATTTTAAGAGAAACAAGAAATGCATTACATAAAAGAGATGTAATAAAACTAAGATCTTTAAGTAATGAAACAATACATTCTGCTTCCATATACAAAGACACAGATAGCATAATGTTAGCAGTAATATTATATTCTTTAGGCAAAATAATTGAAAGGCAAAATGGAGGAAAAGTAAAAGGTTGCGATGAATTCTGTAAAAAAGCCAGTTTATTTTTAGAAAAAGCTTTGGCCAGTTTAAATGCAAATAATACTAAAGAATTTTCTAGAAATTTGGAAGGCATCATTAAATCTATTAACACACTTTCCCCAGAATTAAAAAACTATGTTAGGGATGTTTTTGAAAAAGCAAAGATAAACAAAGCATCTAAAATTTATGAACATGGAATATCATTAGGAAAAACAGCAGAAATTTTAGGAATAACTATGTGGGATGTTGCCAATTATGCGGGAGCAAAAGGAGTAACAGATGTTTCTTTAACAAAAACTCAAGATGTTAAAACGAGAATTAAACTTGCTATGGACTTCTTCAAATAATCCTAAAATGTCTAAAAAAAATATGCTTAATAAAGTTTTGATATTTGACTCTGGATCATTAATTAGTTTAGCAATGAATGGATTGTTTCCTGAATTAAAAGCATTAAAAGAAATATTTAATGGGTATTTTATTATTACTGAAGATGTAAAAAGAGAAGTTTTAGATAGACCATTAACTATAAAAAGATTTGCGTTGGAAGCTTTGAAACTTAGGAATCTGTATGAAGAAAAAGTATTACAACTTCCAAAAGATATAGGAGTCAATAATAAAGAATTAGATAAAGAAATAAAAAAGATTATTGATGTCGCAAATAATACTTTTTTTGAAAAGAGTAAAGCAATACAAATCCTTCAAAGCGGAGAAATCTCATGTTTAGCTTTATCAAGAATACTAACTGAAAAAGGAATAAACAACATTATTTGTATTGATGAAAGAACAACAAGAGTATTGGGAGAGATGCCAAAAAATTTAGAAGAGTTATTACGAAAAAAACTGCATGCAAATATAACAGCAAA
This sequence comes from Candidatus Woesearchaeota archaeon, assembly GCA_964579165.1. GTDB lineage: Archaea > Nanobdellota > Nanobdellia > Pacearchaeales > GW2011-AR1 > CAZOFF01. The sequence goes on along the minus strand of CAZOFF010000034.1, from coordinate 3,863 downwards.
AAAAGAAAATTATGATTTCTTTAAAGGTTTTAGATTTATAAGATCCAGTGAACTAATGTATGTTGCCTACAAAAAAGGATTAGTTAGGGTAGGAAAAAGCCCAGAAGTTTTAGATGCATTGTTATATGCCGTGAAATTTAAAGGATGCTCCATAACTCATGAAGAAATTGCAGAAATTAATAAAATAGGATAACTAATCTAATATCTACAACATTATTGACAATATGTCTTTTAATCCATTTCTGTTCATTATGTCAGCCATATAAAAAATCTAAATAAACAATAATTAGAATAATTATTAACAAATGGCAAGTTAAATATTAAATAAAACTGCCTTAATCATTTTAAACATAGTCATCATCTTCGTCGTCAAAATTCTCTTCACCAAAAAAACCATCATCACAATAATCTTTATCCTCATTATCTAAATCTTTATCAAATTCATCTTGATATTCCGGATAATATAAACCGCCATAAAAATCAATCTCATAATTATTAACTAATAAACTAAGACAATCATCAAAATCTTGTTTTGCCATTAGCATTCCTAAAACGTCTGGATTTTTTCTCGCGTGATGGGCTTGCCGTAAATATTTCTCAAGTAAAACAGAACCAGTTATTGGCCCTTGCTCTTTTAAGATATGCTTTATTTTTAAAGATTCATTAATAATATGTCTTGCTACTTCAATCTTCTTAAGATAAAAATACAGGTCTTTATAATCTTCATAGTCTTCACAATTTTTGTAGCTATTTAATTCCGCAATACTTCTCTCAAGTTTATCTTCTAAAACCATTAGTTAATTAAAAAATTAAACTTTATATTATTTTATATTATTCAGTCTAAGATTTATAAGAGAATTTTATAAAAAAACTTTTAATGCATACAATAACAATAATCCTACAATCAAAGATAACAATAAAACAAAAGATCTCCTCAATCTTGTTTCTTTATGTAATTCTGGAATGAGATCTGTTGTTGCTATGTAAGCCAAAGAACCACCAACCAAAGGCAGTGCATAAATTATAATAGAATCACTTCTTAAAACAAAAAACCCAATTAAAGAACCTAAAACTGCTAAAATTGCTGAAATAAAATTAAAGAATAAAGCTTTTTTCTTTGTAAAACCACTAAATAACAAAATAGAGAAATCCCCTATTTCTTGAGGAATTTCATGAGCAATTATTGCAATAGTCGTAGCTATTCCTATTTCAAAACTTACTAAATAAGATATGGCAATAAGTAATCCATCTAAAAAGTTATGAACTCCATCACCAATAAGATTCAAAAAACCAAGAGGTTTAACATCGTGTTTATGAGAGCAATCATGATCATGACAATGTCTCCAATGAGTCAATTTTTCTATAATAAAAAAAGCAATAAAACCAGAGAGAAATATAAATGAGAATTTTATGGGTTCTAAATTTTCTAAAGACTCGGGTAATATATGAAAAAAAACATTTCCCAACATTGCACCAGCAGCAAAAGCAACTAAAATAAATAAGAACCTATGAGACTTTAACCTTTTAGACAAGAGAAAAAGACCAACAAAAGAGATTAAACTAACCACTAAACTGCTTAAAAGAATATATTGTAGCATAAATAGAATAATGGAAAAACCTTTAAATATGTTAGGATTAGAATAAGTAGTTGTGTATAGTAATAAAAAACGACGAGCCTATAGCTCATGAGGGGCACTAGAAGTTCCCCTTACAGTAACCCCTCCTACAAGGAGAAAGTCAATGAGCACTTCCATCAAGGAGAATAATCGCTATAGGTAATCGAAGTAAAAATGACAAACAACGAGCCTATAGCTCACAGGGGACACCAAAGGTTTCCCTTATGTTAACCCTTCCTCCAAGAAGAATTAACATTCGCTATAAGGCACAAAACACAAACAGCGAGCCTATAGCTCAGCCAGGTTAGAGCACTGGTCTTATATGACGTCAATCCAATAGGATTGTTGATCTTTTAGATCACTCTTGAAGCAAATTCAAGGGTAAGTTGGTAAGAAAACCGTTAGGTGTTCTTACGTCTAAGAGAGCCAGGGGTCCCAAGTTCAAATCTTGGTAGGCTCATGATTTTATAAAAAATGGCATCCATAAAAAATAATGAACAAGAATTATCTCCAGATTATTTAAAATATATAAAGACTAGACTTAGTTTATGCGGGCCATATGGGCATCCATTGGTTTGTCAGAATTATAAACCTACTAATTATAATCCTGCAACAGATAGAACAAATAATCTTATTGCAGAAAAGAATGAAAAAGATATAACTAATAAGATTTAAAAGATAAAGTTACATAGTTATTATACCAAAAGAGGTAAAGATGGCAAAAGATAAAAGGAAATCTGCAGAAAGAAAAGAAGCTTTAATGAGGATAATTGTTTTGATTGCGTCAGGAATTATTCTCGCTCTTTTTGGATATCTTGTCATTTTGCTTGCAGTAATTAATTGGTTTATAACTTTAATTTCTGGCAAAAGAAACAAAGATATTGCAGAATTCTGTGAGTATTGGAATACTGAAAAATATAAGTTTACAAGGTATTTGACATCCGTTTCAAATACTAAACCTTTCCCATTCACTGCAATGGAAAGAATAAGCAAATTTATATAATAAGTTCAATTTAATTAAATGGTAAAAATGGTAAAAAAAAGACTTTATAGAAGTAAGAAGGAAAGAATACTTGGGGGTGTTTGCGGGGGAATTGCTGAATATCTAAATGCAGATCCAACAATAGTTAGATTAATTTGGAGTGCGATAACAGTATTCACGGCATTTATTGTAGGCATCCTAATTTATTTAATCGCATGGCTTATAATACCTGAAAAAAGATAACAAAAAGATACACTCTGTTATTAGTTAGTTAGCTTTAAAAAGCAAATAAATTTAATTCTTTTAACTGATTTGAATAAAACTAATTATTTAGATTAGTTCTCGCCTTAGGTTTTAGTGAAGGAAGGTTGGAGAAAACCTTTGAGTGTCATAGTGACTTTAGTGAAGGAAGGTTAAGCAAAGAAACTTTGAGTGTCATAGTGACTTTAGTGAAGGAAGGTTAAGCGAAGGAAACCTCTGGTGTCCTCGCGCCCCGATAGTATAGAGGCCAAGTATGCTGCCCTTTCACGGCAGTGACCCGGGTTCGAATCCCGGTCGGGGCGTTGTTTATAAGTATAAAATTTACAAATAATAATATAACAATTATTAAATAGTATAAATTTTTGTAATTATCACTAAAATGGCAACTAGATTTTCTGAAGAAAGAAAGAGATTTGGTGAGAGATTAAGCACACTTGTAAAATCTTCAGAATTAGGTCTTGATACAATTTCAAAGGATATGGGGATAAGCACAGAGATATTAATCAAATCAATGGCAGGAGAACATTATCCTTCATATGCAGAGTTAGCATCAATGAGAAAATATTTTGGGGTTAAGTATGAAGATTTAATGGATGCTATTCCGGAGCCAAAAACCTCTGATACTTTTACTCCTGGAATAACTGTTTCACCAGAAGCAGAACTGTCTTTAAGGATTTACTGCATGGAGAATGGTGAGGGAAAATTAAGACAAGTCTAAGAAGATCCAACAATGTAAGGAGTTGCTAATTATCTTAGGCAATTCATAATTTTCTTCTTCTGAAATTGAAAACAAGCAAGAAAGATTATAATGTTTTTTAAAAATTATGAATAAATCAGAGCAGTTTAACTACATATAAAAACCCTACATAATCTTCTTAAACACTTATTTCGTTTTTCTGTCATGAAGAAAGGGAAAATCTTAAGTTATGCTTTTATTAATTCTCTATCAACAGCAATTTATGTAATGTTTATTGCAACATTTATTTATTTTTTGGGACAAAGTA
>CAZOFF010000033.1:3160-7775 GCA_964579165.1 Candidatus Woesearchaeota archaeon | reverse complement strand
CCTGCAATGAATCGGAATAAATAGAAAAGCCAAACTTAAAAAATTTTAAAGTTTAAAACATTAGTTTTAAAAACCCATTTTTTCTCTTGAATTTATGAAAATACCAAAAACGACAAACAGATATTGTCCATCTTGTAAAAAGAAAACTGCTCATAAAATTAAATTTGTGGGAACAGGTTTTACTAGAGGAACTTTAACAAGGGGTTCTAAAAGCAGAGCTAGATTAAGGGGTTTAGGTAGAGGTTTTGGAAACTTAGGAAAATGGGGTTCAAAACCAGCACAAGCTAAGCATAAAAGAAAAACAAAAACAACTAAGAAAACAAATATTTTGTATACTTGTCAAATATGTAAAAAATCTCTTTACAAAAAGAAAGGTAAACGAGCGGGTAAACAAATACAAGAATAAAAATGGCAATTAAAAAGAAAAAAAAGTTTTTTGAAATAGAACTGCCTTTAATAAACAAGTCAAGTGCTTTATATTCTTATGACCTCCAAAGTTTAAATAATAGGTATATTGCTTATGATCTTACAAGAGCTTTAAGGGGCAAGGGCCTGGAAATTAAATTTAAAGTTATTGTAGAAAATAATCAAATAAGAAGTGTTCCTAGGCAACTAAGACTTGTTTCTTATTTTTTAAGAAGAATGATTAGAAAAGGAACCAATTATGTTGAAGATTCTTTTTCTATTAAGTGCAAAGATGCCCAATTAAGAGTAAAGCCTTTTTTGATAACAAGGAAAAAAGTATCCAGGGCAGTTAGAAATGCTCTAAGGATTAAGGCTAAGGAAGAAATTTCAAATTATATAGAGAAAAAAGATGTTAATCAAATTTTTGACGATATTCTAAAAAATAAACTTCAAAAAGAATTGAGTTTAAAATTAAAGAAAATATATCCTTTAAGTCTTTGTGAAATTAGGGTTATCAAAATAGAAAAGGATATTTAGATGTTTATTTAAGAGAGGGAGAATACAATTGTTCAAGGATTAAATGTTAATGCGGCTCTAATAAAGGCGAGTAAAGATTAACAACTGATAATTATTCTAACAAGATTATTTTAATTAGTTAATTGAATTACCTAGTTTGTTTGATTTATACACAAAACTATAAAAGCAAAAACTTTTTAATTAATCGGTTAGGGCATGATACTGCATTATAATTAACTGGCATAACAAATGAATAGTAAAACAAAGTTAAGCAACTAATCTGAACAGATTATGCCATGATAAACTAAGCAAGCATTCACATTCATCAAAATAAATAACTACTAATTCCATTCACATTTTTCTTTCACCAAAAATTTTAGTTCCTATTCTAATCACGTTTGCACCTTCTTCTATAGCAATTTGGTAAGAGTTACTCATTCCCATTGAAAGATACATCATGTTTAAATTTGGTAAATTCATGCTTTTCATATTATCAAATATTGTTTTGGTTATTGCAAAATAAGGCCTTGCATCTTCGGGATTCCCTGTTTCTGGCCCAATTGTCATTAACCCGCTTATTCTTAAATTCTTTAGATTTGATATTCTCCTTACCAATTCCTCGACATCTTCTGGCAAGATTCCTGCCTTTTGTAGCTCTTTAGCACTATTTATTTCTATTAAGATAGGCATTATTTTATTTTCCTTTTGGCATTCTTTATTAATTTCTTCTGCTGTTTTAAACGAATCTACTGTTTCTATTAAATCAAATATTTTAACAGCCTTTTTTACTTTGTTTAACTGAAGATGACCTATAAGGTGCCATTTTGCCCTTTTTCCTATAGCATCAAATGCTTTTTGGGCCTCTTGAACATAATTCTCACCAATAATTTTTGCACCGGCTTCAATTGTCTCCAAAATCTCTGCAGGCGTTCTTGTTTTAGCAGCTATCACTAGCTCAATTCCTCCCGGCAATTCGCTTAAAATCTTTCTTACATTGTCTTTAATACTCATTTAAACACACCATATATAAGTTAAATAACAAATCTTTTAAACTCTTTACATTTTCTAAATGTAAGCCTCTATAGCTCAGTGGCAGAGCGGCTGCCTTGTAGCTGAGGAGAACCAAGTTTCTCCTTGCAGTAACCTTTCCTTTTGGAGAAGAAAGCAAGATAGCAGTAGGTCGGGGGTTCAAATCCCTCTGGAGGCTTATTTATTTTTTATACTCTATTTTATTATTTAAAAATAATATCTGAATGGCATACAAATACTTAGAAAGTTTTTTAAATAGTCATTTATAAGTAATTACATGGTCAAGAAAGAGAAAGAACTACCAAGAGAACAGAGTCAAGAATTAAAAGATTTTTTTAAAAGACATTATTTTCATAGAAAGGCAGCTAGCCTTGTAGGTAAGTTTATTTTTACTGCTTATGTTCTTTTTACTCCTAAAGGATGGGATGCTATAAAGGAACGTGGTAATATCTTTGCAAGAAGAAATCTTGTAGGATTGCTAGAAAATTCTATACTCCAAAATGAACTTTATATTCCGGGCGAAGAAGGTGGCAGTTTAAGTTTTGAAGAAGCAAAATCTCCTGGACATTATGTTTCATTTGATTTTCGTAGAAAAGAAGAATTTGGAGAACACGCAATGCAAAAAGATGAAGGTTCTTTGTATAGTTTCTTTTTGGATGAAATTAAATATAATCCTCCAAATAAATTTACTCCTACTGATTTGCTTCAAATTTTAGATGTAGAGCACCTATTTGAATTTGATAAACCAAGTTTAGATGATTTAATAAAACAAGGATTGGTTATTCAAACAACTTATAAGGAAGCTTATGACAGGGCAGGATATTATACTATTCATAAAAATTCTATGGATGTTTTAAATGTAGCAGATAGGCAAGTTTTTCAAATAACTCCTAAGGGGAATACTTTAGTATTTTTAATTTCAGAAGGCGGGCAACCAAAATCATATAAAGTAAGAGACGCTAAACCTGCTTTTGATAACAAATTTTAAATTGTGATTAAATTTATTCCTCTGCAAATTCTGCTTTGCCATCCTCAACCAATATTTTTGCTATTTCTTCTGGGAGATTAGCCATTTCTCCTGAAGAAAAGGGGCCCATTTTATTTCCTTCTAATCCTAAAAATGCATCAACGTCTTTTTTAAATAAAATTAATACATTCTTATCTTGCTCTTTTTTTCCATTAAGGGTTTCTGATATTCTTTTATCACTCAAATCAACAGTTTTCATGAATTCTTCAAATAATTCTTTTTCAATGGGCAGCATGTTTTCAAAATCTTGTTTGCTTATTCCTGTTTCAGAAGCTATTAATATTAAATTAAGTAATTTTTTACGCCTTCTTAACATCAATTCTTTGAATAAGGTAGTGGCATTTTCAAGTTGTTTTTTTGTTTTCATAACCACATCTGAAAAATCATTGTCTTCTTTCAGTGAAATTTCTTTTTTTTCCCTTAGATAATCTGCAACTTCTTGTATAAAGTTCTTATGAAGACTTTGTAATTGTTCTGAATATCTCTCTTTTCTAGAAGCTTCATAAATATCATTATAGGTTATCATGCTTTTCAAATAGTTCAAGTATTTTTAATAATTATTATCCTAAGAATCTAACTTGTTTTAACAAATCTTGACCTTTTATATTTCCTAATCCCCCCAGTTTAGCATTTTTTTCACAAAATTTCTTTTCTTTGGGAATAGAACCATTGTAGAATAAAATTGGAACTGGATCCGCACTATGAGACTTAAGCTTGCAAGGAGTTGAGTGATCACAAGTTACAACTACCTTAATTCCGTTTGGCGGTGCAAATTTTCTCAAGAACTTAAACAATGTTTGATCAATATATTCAATCATCTGTTTTTTTTCTATTGGCTTGTTATCATGGCCAGGTATGTCTGTTTCTTTTATATGAATATATGCATAATCAAATTTTTGATATTGTTTTTTTATTATTTTTATTGAATGTGCACATGCTTCTTTTAATCCTTCATATAAATTAGAATAAGCATCTAGTTCTTCAAGTTTGGGATAATTAAAGCCAAAATTAGTCATTCCGCATAAAGATGAAAAACCAATTTCTAATGGCATATAAGCAATTGAAAGCCATCTTTTGTATAATTTAAGTTTAGGTTTTTCTATTCCCGCCCCCCTAACTAAAAGATAATTAGCAGGCATTAAGCCTTTTCTTTTTCTTTCTTGATTTATTGGATGATTTTCCAGTATTTTTTGCGCTTGCTCTAGAAATTCATTAACAATATTTGCAGTATATTGTGAATTTTCATTTTCATCTAATGGAGAACATTCCTTGATTTTTTCCCCTGCTTTTAATTTTCCTTGTTCATAATATGAAACATCATTTCCAGAGATGTTATCCGAGAAACCTCCCCTAAATATTAAGGCACCACGATGTTGTATTGTGGGGATGAATGTGTACTTAAAAGGAAGTTTTATCTTTCTGTTTAAATCCAAGGCAAGTTCTTCTGCTTCATCTGTTGTTAATGTTCTTCCTGCTCTTCTATCCAAGACTTCTTTTGTTTTAGGGTTTATTGTTGCAAAGTTTGCCCTTAATGCCAAATCCCCCCTTGTTAATTTTATCCCGGTCCCGGCCGCTTCTAATTGCCCTCTTGTACTTGATATTAATTCATTTCCAAATATAGAGACTATTGCTTCATCG
>CAZOFF010000033.1:0-3150 GCA_964579165.1 Candidatus Woesearchaeota archaeon | reverse complement strand
AAAAATCCATTTTGGGGGTTTCTGCTGATTCTAATGGTGTTTTATTATCTAACTGTTTATTGGGCAAATCTGCTGCTCCATCCAATATTATTAATATTCCTCTCATGTATAAATTAACACCCTTTGTTTTATAAAAATATGTGTAAAAGTTTAATATGTTAAGAAAATTCAAACTTTTGCCTAAAAGGCAAAGGACATTGCTTTGCAATGTCATTTTCTTGAGCATGATCAAAAATCTAAAATAAGCCATCTGCTTTAGCTGGTGGTTAACTCAAAAGATTTTTGACAGTGACAAAATTATAGCTATTTTTTAGATAGATTTGTTATATTAAGACTTATAAATAAACCTACCCTATTAATTTCATGTTTGGAAAACTAAAAGAAAAGCTTAAAAATTGGGCCAAAAACTTAGCCGAATCTAAAAAAGAAGATTTGGATAAAGAACCCAAAAAAGAAGTTTTAGATGTAGAATCTCAAGAAGAAAAAATAGATGAATTAGCACAAAAGATAGAAGAAGATGAAAAACAATTGGAAGAACTAAAAAAGGAAAAGAAAAAAGAAAAGAAGGTAGTAAAAAAGCAAGAGGAAGGAAAAACAAGGGAGATTGATATCCCAACAAGATTTGATTCAGCCAAACAAAAATTTGAGCCAGATATTGATAAAATACTTGAAATTAAAGAAGATTTAGAAGAAAGGGAAAAAGGTTTAGAAAAGAAAGAAGAGGAGAAAATTAAAGCTATTGAAAAAGCTGAAAAAGAAGAGAAGATAGAAAGTGAAAAACCCAGCTTTTTTAGCAGAATAAAATCTAAGATAACTAAAGTAAAAATATCTGAGAAAGAATTTGATGTTTATGAAGAAGAATTACAAGAACTTTTATTAGAAAATAATGTTGCTTTAAGTGTTGCTGAAAGAATTATTAAAGAATTGAAACAAGAAATTGTGGGCAAGGAATTATTAAAAAAGGAAATTGAAGAGGAAATAAAAGATATTTTTAAAGATATAATCCGAAGAATTCTTATAAATCCTTTTAATGTTTTAGAAAGAATCAAAGAAAAGAAATCTAAAAATTCAAATGAGCCATATGTTATTTTATTTTGCGGCATAAATGGAACAGGAAAAACTACTACCATTGCAAAGATTGCTGATTTTTTTAAGAGAAATGGTTTTTCATGTGCATTAGCTGCAGCGGACACTTTTAGGGCTGCTTCCATAGAACAAATTCAAAAACATGGAGAAAAGCTGGGAATTAAAGTAGTAAGTCATGATTATGGAAGTGATCCTGCTTCTGTTGGTTTTGATGCAATACAGTATGCAAAAAAAAATAGGATAGATGTTGTTCTTATTGATACTGCTGGAAGAATGCATACTGATAAAAATCTTCTTAGGGAAATAGAAAAAATATCAAAAGTTAATAAGCCGGATATTAAGATTTTTGTTGGCGAATCAATAACTGGAAATGATGTTATAGAACAAGCAAAGAGTTTTGATTGGCATATTGGAATTGATGGAATTGTATTAACAAAAGCAGATATTGATGAAAAAGGTGGAACAGCTTTAAGTGTTGGTTATGTATTAAAGAAGCCAATTCTCTTTTTAGGTACAGGACAAGAATATGATAAAATAGAACCTTTTGACAAAGAAAAATTCATAGAAAAGTTGGGATTATAATAATCATTGTTAGATAACCATAATCTTTATTAAATAACTTTTTATGGCTGATGTATGCCAGAAGATATAACCCGATACCAAGATAAGTTTGTTGTAGACGCATTAGTAAATGGGCAATATCCCCATATAAGTATTACAGATGATTGTCTTGTGCCTATGAGTCATGTAAAGAGATGGATAAAAGTAGCTCAAGAAACACTTGAATTTAAATATGATTGTGATACTGAAGAGGCAGAAGAAAAGGGTGCAGAAGAAGGTATAAAAAACACGTACATAAAAATTTCCAGAATTCTTAGAGGTTTACATATAATCCAGATAAGTGATAGTATATCAGATTCTGATGATTTAAAAGAAAAATTAGAGGAGTATATTGATTCTAACAAAGAACATAGTCCATTTATAGAATTTTTAAGGCAAAAAATGCCCGCTTCTGTTTTAGAAAAATTAGTAGACGATTTTGAAAATTCATAAAAAACTAGGATTATAGTTTTTGGGATAATCTTTTAACTTCAAGCAAATGCCTATATTTTATTCCTGCTTTCAAACTTTCTTTGAGATTTAAGGTATAATATTCAGCAACTCCCATAACATAGCCAATTCTTTCATGAAAGTTAGTAATTCTTTGGCCAAATTTTCTCTCTTCTTCTGCAAAATGAAATTTGAGTTCATCAAAGTTTGAAGCTCTTTCAATAATATTAACATCCCTGGCAGTACTTACATATCCAAAAACAATTGAATTGCAAAATCCTATCATCTCAATGAATAAAACCGCTTATTTATAAATATTACTTGTATCAACCACAACTTTATTAATACTCAATTTACTTATCTCTTTGTAATTTTATATACTAAAAATGTTAGAAAAGTTGGGCCAAGTGTTAAGAAAAGCTACAGATAAAATAGCTAATGCAATATTCTTAGACAAAAATATGCTTGATGGGATTATTAAGGATCTGCAAAGAGCATTAATTGAAGCTGATGTTAATGTTTCTTTGGTTAAGCAATTGAGCGATAAAATAAGAAAAGCTGCATTAGATGAAAGGATTAAAGATATAGAAAAGAAAGAGCATGTTATAAAATTATTACATGACGAATTAATAGCTATTCTTGGAGAGAAAAAAGAGCTAAAATTGCAAAGTGGACAAAACAGAATTATGCTCCTTGGACTTTATGGAGCAGGAAAAACAACAACGATTGCAAAAATAGGTAATTATTTTGCAAAAAGGGGAAACAAAGTTGCGCTTGTGAGTTTAGATGTTCACAGGCCTGCTGCAAAAGAACAATTAAAGCAACTTGGAGAGAGAAATAAACTCACTGTTTTTGTTGATTTAAAAAATGAGAAAGACGCATTGACAACATGGAAATCGTTTAAAGATGATCTTGAAGAGTACAATGTAGTTCTTATTGACACTGCTGGAAGACATAGTCTTGATCAGGAACTTGTAACAGAGATATCTGCACTTAATAGATTAATCCGGCCTA
>CAZOFF010000032.1:6544-7839 GCA_964579165.1 Candidatus Woesearchaeota archaeon | reverse complement strand
AACCTTCTTGTTTGTCTTTAATCTTATAAACTTCATAACTTCTTCTGCAAGGTTGTATGCATTCTCCTCTGTTTGCTGATTTATTAAAAAGGAATTGACTTGTAAAACATCTTCCGCTTATAGAAACACACATTGCACCATGAACAAATGTTTCCACATCTATAGTATTTGAGATTTTCTCTATTTGCTTTAGATTTAGCTCTCTTGCTAAAACAATTCTTTCTGCTCCAAGAGATTTATAGAATTTAGCTGCTTCAATATTGCTAACAGAAGCTTGAGTGGATATATGAAATGGAACTTTATGCTTTCTGCAGAGATTTATAACTGCCATGTCCCAACATATAATCGCATCAACATATTTCTTGGCTTTTTTTATTACCTCTTCTACTTTTTTTAATTCTTCATTATAAACTATTATGTTAACAGTAAGATATCTCTTGACTTTCTTTCCAGGAATGGTGGTTTCACAAATTTTCTTAATTTTGGGCAGGTCTTTTAGAGTAAAGTTTCTGGCATTTGCTCTCATATTAAATCCTTGAATGCCAAAATAAACAGCATCTGCACCTGCGTTTATAGCAACTATTAAATTTTCAAAACTTCCTGCTGGAGCCAAAAGCTCGTATTTTTTTGTTTTGTTAATTTTATTTTTGATATTATCATTAATTTGCATATTCTCATTTAATTTCTCTATTTTAAAAAACTTGCTACCACTTCTATTCTATTTAACTAATAAGTAGTAACATTTATAAATATTAAAATCTAAGATTATTTATGGTGTTTACACTAAACGATAAATTTGAACAATTACAAAAGTACTTACGAAAACCGGTTTCTAATCCGGATTATATAAAAAGAGCAGTAAAACAATGTAATAGGGCTATGTTAGCTTATGGAGTGGGCGGTTTAATCAGTCTTTTTGGTTTTGGATTTTATAATCTTGAAAAAGGAGTTATAAAATATTTTGAACCCGAAACAACTTTAGAAGTTTTATCTGCTCCTGCAGAACATACAAGGATCTTTGATGAGATTGAAACAAAAAAGAAAGCCAAAAGTTTTGCTCCAGAAGAAGCAGAAGTTTTACTAAATCGATTGCATGAAATTGAAGGAAGTCCAGAGTTTGCTATTTATGAACAAAGATTGGAATTAAATGATACTCATATGAATGAGATATTTAAACAAGCAGGTTATTCTTCCTTAATAGCTTTATTATTATTTGGATTATCTTATATGACTGCAAGAGAAAAAGATAGATATAATGATAAACTAAATGAAATAATTTCAAATGGAAACAAAAG
>CAZOFF010000032.1:0-6444 GCA_964579165.1 Candidatus Woesearchaeota archaeon | reverse complement strand
ATTTTGTCCGGCTTATGAATCAATAAGAACGCCTAATAGTGTTCCAATGTATCCTGTTCATTTAACAAAACAAATTGTTGAAAATATTATACCCTTTTATGAAAAACACGGAAATAATGAAGTATTTCTAAAACAGAGATTAGATGCTGGCGGGGGGTATAATCATTAAAATGAAAAATCTATTCACTAAATTATTGCTTGTCACAACACTTTTTGCAGGAAATTTGTCTAATAGTCTTGCTTCTTTATTCCCAAATCAAGAAAACAACATAATTAAGAACAAACAAATTTATACAGAAATAGCTAATGAGAATTTAGTAGAGAAAGATTCATTAGAAACTAAGACTTCGTTGTCTAATTTTAATACTCCTACAACTTCGGATTTAGCTTTTGAATCAAAAAAAGATATTTTCTATAATAATCTTTTAAAAAATCTAGTTAAATTAGATGAACCAACATTAAAATACGAAATAAGGAAAAAATTAGAACAAAGGCAACATATCACTCGAAAAAAAGAGGGGGGTTATGTTTCTTATTCTGAAGCATCAGATAATGTTAATTATTTGTCATACAATCATTTGAATAGAATTTATTTGTTATTAAATGAATTAGAAGATCCAGAATTTTGCGGGAAAATTATGAATAGGGTAAATGATGATTTTGAAGATACAAATGCGGAGTATGGGGGTTTAGTTAATTTAGATGAATTTGGTATAATTGAATTTAGAGACATTCCAAGTGAATTAGAAAGAAATGCAGATAATAATAACTCTTACAATCTTCCAGCATTGCACAGATTCGATAAAAGATTATTTGAGTTTCATGTGCATGCAGTTAATGAAAATAATTCTGAATTTGCTGGACCAAGCCCAGATTATGGAAAAGATGGAGATTTGGATACATTAAGCAGAGGTTATCCCTTGTACGGAGAATCTTATCAATTAGTTATAACCAAAATTAAAAATAGATTTAATGTTGATTTTTATTCATTAAATTTATCCACTAAATTATTTGAGCCAATTGTGCTCGATTTAGGAGTTTATCCCTTAACAGAAGATTCTTATTTAGATAGTTATTTGTTAAAATAAATCAAAACCAAAAGACTTAAAAGCATCTATTTTTTAATACAATTATGACAGCTAAAACTTTACCTGTTTTAAAACAGGATCGTATTCATCACGCTTAAGAATAGCGATTTTTCTAGCTGGCTAAATGTTGAACAACCATTATTGCTGCCCATACTTATTTTTGTAAAATCTAATAAAACTTATATACCATATTCCTCTATTTTAAATGTAGGAATTAAGCAAATCATAAAATATTTAGTTCCTATATGTGGCGGTTGTAGTACATTGGTAGTATGCACGACTGTGGCTCGTGAGAAGAGAGTTCGATTCTCTCCTTCCGCCCTTTTTGGTACATTAATTATTTCTTGGAGGATAACATGGAAGCTGAAATAAGCTGTGAGTGTATTCATTGTACCAAAAAATACTTCTTTGAATATTAAGTGTAAGAATGTAGCAGAAGAGGATTATAGTGGAATTAAGATTAAAGAAATAAGAGGAGAAGATATTCCTCTTTTTATTGAAAGATCTATTTTGGAAGGAAAAAAGTATATAGGAATAACGGGAGAAGATCTTTTTAAAGAATATACTTTAAACAATAAAAACACCAAGATAGGAATTTTAAAAAGAATTTCTTGGGATGATAAAAAGGCTTTATTTAATAAACCAGTTTTATGTTTATTAGGACCTGAAAAAAAGACTCTTAAAGAACTTCCTAAAAGATTGAAAGTTTCAATAAATAAGAAATATTCAAAGATAGCTAAAAAATTTCTATCTCGTATTCAAAATAGTTATGGAATTATTTTCGAAAAATTCTATTTTTCTGGATCAACAGAAGAAGTGTATGTAAGTGGACTGTCTGATCTAATAGTTGATATTGTTTATTCTGGAGAAACTTTCAAAAAGGCTAATTTAGAAATTTATGAAGAAATTTTTAGATCTGATATTGTGGTAATAGGAAAAAGTAAAGAAAATTTTGATTTAATTAAATTATATGAAACAATTAAAAAAGGAATTGAAAACAAAGAAGAAAAAAGTTATAGTTACAAAATAAGTCAAGATCTTAACAAAATTAAACAAAAAATTATAGAAGAAGCTGGAGAAGTGGTTCTTGCAAATAATATAAATGAGTTGGTTTGGGAAATTTCTGACTTAATTTACTTCTTATTTGTGTTAATGGTAAAAGAAAACATATCAATTAAGGATATTGAAGAAGAAAACAAAAGACGTAATAAAGAAACATTATTAAATAAAAATAGATTAAATAATATATTAGAGGAGAAAAAATGAAAATAGCTTTTGTTTGCAAATATAATAGATTTAGAAGCCAAATAGCTGAAGCTTATTTTAATAAACTAAATAAGAATAAAAGTATTAAAGTTTATAGTGCAGGCGTTATAAAAGGATGGCCCATTGCAAAAACAACCAAAAAGATTGCTAAAGAATTGGGGATAGAATTAAGTGGAAAAACAAAAACACTTAATGAAGATTTACTTGTTTCTTTGGATTTAATTATAGTTGTAGCGGATAATGTCCCTGGAGACTTATTTAAAGGAAGAGTTGATAAAATAATTGTTTGGAAAATAAAAGACGCAAACCAATCAAATGAAAAAGAAATTGCTAAAGTTATAAAACGAATTAAACCAAAAGTTGAAAAACTTGTAAAACAATTAAATAAAAAACAAAAAGAGAA
The DNA here is from genome assembly GCA_964579165.1 of Candidatus Woesearchaeota archaeon. Taxonomy (GTDB): domain Archaea; phylum Nanobdellota; class Nanobdellia; order Pacearchaeales; family GW2011-AR1; genus CAZOFF01. The sequence continues at coordinate 3,687 of CAZOFF010000032.1, read as the reverse complement.
AAAATTAAAATGAAAACAGAAAAAGTAAAGGGCTTTAATGACTTTATTGGAGAAGAAGCTGAAAAAAGGGAAGCTGTGAGAAAAATAATAGTTGAGACTTTTGAAAAATATGGTTATGAACCTGCTGAAACACCAATTATTGAATATGAAGAATTTGTTAAAGGAGATAAAGAACAAGAGGGAGATCAGGCTGTAAGAGATATTTTCAAATTAGAAGATAGAGGAAAAAGAAAGCTTGCTTTAAGATATGAATTTACATTTCAATTAAAAAGAATTGCTAATGGACAAAAACTTCCTTATAAGAGATATCAAATAGGTTATAATTTTAGAGATGAACCTGTTAGAGAAGGCAGATTAAGGCAATTTATTCAATGTGACGCAGATATTGTTGGAAGTACTGTAAAAGACGAAGCTGAAAATTTTTCTGTTTTTAAAGAAGTCTTAGAAAAATTAGAAATTAGGTTTACTATTTATATTAATAATAGAAAATTGTTGAATGAGATTATGGAAAAAGAGAAAATAAAAAATAGAATAGAAGTAATAAGAGAAATTGATAAAATGGATAAGCTTGGTAAAAAAGAGGTCATTCAAAATCTGAAAAAGTATAGTGCTGAAAAAATAATAAATATTTTTGATAAACCTGAAAAATATTTTGAAAAATATGATTCTTACTCTGAAATTAAAGAATTAAAAAAATATTGCAAATTATTTAATATTGATGTAAAGTTCAGGCCTTTTTTGGCTAGAGGTTTTTCGTATTATAATGGAACTGTATTTGAAGTTTGGTCTGATAAACTTAATGTTGCTATTTGTGCAGGTGGGAGCTATATAATAAATGGGATTCAATCAACTGGAATATCTTTTGGAATTGAACCAATTATGCTTTTAGCTAATATTATCCTTAACCAAGAAAAATATCTTGTAGTCTCACTAGCACAAGACAAAGAAGCAATAAAACTTGCACAAAAACTCAGAAGCAGAAGAGAGATAGTTTCGATTTATTATGGAAAACCAAGCAAAGCCCTTGAATACGCTGATAGTAAAAGATATTTATTTGTGATATTCATCGGAGAAGATGAAATCAAGAAAAAGAAATACAAGATTAAGGATATGAAAAGCGGAGAAGAAAAAGAAGAAAAGTTTTAAACAATTAATTTTAGAGATAATCTTTTAGGTCATATATCGCTTGAACAACAAAGGGGTAATCTGCACAAATATTATTCTCTCCCTCTTTACAGAGTATGTTACAATAAAAATTAATTAAATCAATCATTATCGCAGGGTTGCTTGTCACCATATCAGTCAATCTGCTATAAGAATCATGAGATTTAATTTGTTCTAATGAGTGAGAAGGTTTTTCACCGATTATCTTTCCTCTTCCATCCATAATTCTTGTATCTGCACAAGTGTTTAAATCCCCAATCAATTCATAAAATCTTCCCTTAAATTCAAGTTCTTCTGGGGTTAATATGGAGCAAATCATTTTTTATATTTTAATGTCAAGAATATATTTTAAAAAGATTTATGTGATTGTGGGTTGTTATTTTATCCTCACTTTAAGTTCTTCTTTAAATAAAGGGCAATTAAGAACAAGAGTTTCGTATTCTCCACCTTCTCCTGCCGGATGAATTCCCCATTTCTTGTTTAATACTTTAATGTCTTCAATAAAGTTTTTATCTATTTCTCTTCCTATCCATTTATTGTCAAGCCCTTCTGCTGCCGTTTTAGTTACTACCACTTTAAATTTTGAATTAATCAGTTCATTTAGATAAGAAATCTCGTCTTTATGCCATGAGGGATTTATACATTTGATTTTTAGTTTATCACATATTGCTTGAATTCGAGATGCCTGATATTGGCTATGCAATGCTCCGGTTGTGATGCCTTGAATTTTGTATTTTTTTATTGCTTTTTTTACTGCCGACTCCAAATCATTTAACTCTTCTTCTTTTATTCCCTTAGTTGATTTAGTTATTATTGGAAGATTCATCAGCTTAGCTTGTTTTTTTGTTAGCTCAATTTTTTGAGTGTGAAACATATAGCTATCAATGTTTTCACTGAATATAGTTATTAAGCAAGTTAGTTCATTGCCCGCTTTTTTAGCTAAATAAGCAGCATATGTGCTATCCTTGCCTCCTGAAAATAAAACTCCGAGTTTCATGAAATGTATATATAGTTTAAGTTTAAAAGAGTTTAGAATTATTTATTTTGTGTTTAAAATTAGACTGAGATTAATCGTTTATATTCTCTGAAAGTTCATCATCAAATTCTTCAATTCCTTTATCTTTTGCTTCTTCGTCATTTTCATAGTCTTCTTCCACTTCTTCAAGATATTCTCTCATAGGATTTTCAAATTCGCCTTCAATTTTATCAATTCGTCTTTTTTGTTTTGAATTAAACTCTTCTATTTGTTTTTCAACTTCCAGTCTTACTACTTCTGTTGGATTAGGATTATGTTGTAAATAAATATGTTTAAGCCATATGTGAATTTCGTCAAAATGTTTTTCTTGCTCGAGCCAAATTTTTTGTTGATGGTCTAAATGGAGTAATGGTGGAAAAGCAATTCGTCTTTCTTCACCACTTAGCCCGATTAATTCAGTATAAGAAACTTTGATTTTATCTTTATTTTTCTCAAAATGACCAAAAGTTTTCTGATAAATCTCCCTAATTTTGTCTTTTATATTATAAGTTCTGTTTGTAAGGGAAATACCTACTTCTCTCAAAGCATTTTTATTCACTATCTCTTTTTTTATTCTTCTGTTTTCTGTTGTTATTGCTTTATCCAATGATGACAATAGTTCTTGCAATGTAACTCTCTTAAATCTTGGAATTGGACTTTTTGGGATTAATTCTGGAATTTCTTCATCTAAGTCTATTCTCTCCATTACATATTTTTTTTCTTCTTTTTTCCCAAATAAAATATCATCTATACTCTTAATATACTTGTTTAACAATATCTCCGATTTAATTCTTAATAATAAAGACGCAGCTAAAAGAACTTTTCCAGATATGAAAAAATCAGCCTCTTCTAAATCCTGCATTCTTTTAATGAAACCATCTGCTAAGATGATTATATCAATGTCCCAAGGGTCTAATTGATCTGTATTAATCAAATCATGGATGATTTCTTGCCATCCAATTTCCTTACTAAACAAAATATTATGTATTTGCTCTTGTTTAACATTTGCTTTATGAACAGGGAGAACAGCAGGAGAAACATTTGCCACTTCTTTATTCAATTCTTCCATACTTAATAGAATTAGTTAATACTTATAAATTTGTTGTAGTGGTTAAAAATAATGTTCACAGGGTGTATTGTAGTGGTTAAAGTAACAATTAAGAACACAAATATCTTAAAATATAATAGATTAAACAAATAAAAAATTATTATTATTATTAAGAGATAAACAATCTACAAATCACTACTCTTTGTTGACTATCGGCTGTCATTTTTCAAGAGTAACAAAATAGAAACATTTAAATACTCCTATAAATTATAATTAATATCACCTCTTTTTCCCCAGAAGAGGCTTCAAGCTACTCTAATTGAATCGGTTTGAAACCTCTTCTAGGGTTTGATAGTTTATTAATCATAATTCATTAATGCAGCATAACAATTCTTTTAAACTATTAGTTTCTATATTTTACATGGTATCTAAACAATTTTTTGATAGCGAAGATATTCTA
>CAZOFF010000031.1:0-7849 GCA_964579165.1 Candidatus Woesearchaeota archaeon | reverse complement strand
AAAAGGATAGTAAGGAGACCTACAAAAATTAAAAAATAGACCAAAATTGAACGTTCTTTGTTTTTCGTAACAGAGATTATTCCAGTAATAAAAGCAGTCATTTCAATGAGGAATGAAACAGGCACAGTTACATCCCACCAATGGTCATCAAAATTAAGTATTTTAAGCACTAAGACTGAAATAACAGAAACACTAATTATTATTAGAAACAATATGTTCAGTCCTGCAGACCATTTACCTAATTTTGTTTTAGGTTTTATTATCATATTATCAACAATATAATCTGTATTATAAATCTTATTACAAACTGTGTAATATAATGTATATCAAGAAGTGTAACAAAAAGTGTTACACGCACCCACGATTACTTAACATCAAGAACCCTTGGTTCTTGAGTGCGCTCAAGAATTCAATTACCAAAATTCTTGACATCCTAAGAATTAATGCCCCCACGAGGAATTGAACCTCGATTACAACCTCCGCAAGGTCGTGTTCTATCCTTTAAACTATGAGGGCATCTTCTAAGTTATTAAAGAGAATCAGATTTAAATCTTTATTTATTCTTTATCAACTAACTCGTCTTCTGAGAACCATAATGCAATTTCTCTTTCTGCACTTGCCACACTGTCAGAGGCATGAATAACATTTTCAAAACAATCTGTTTTACTATGCCATCTTCCATACTTGCCACGAATCGTTGAAAATTCGGCCTCTTCTGGATGAGTTTTTCCTGCTGCATTTCTTATCTTTTGAATTGCGTTTTCTCCCTTGTAAATTATAGCAATAACATTTTCCTTGCCATGAAATTCACCTGTAAGATGTTTTATTAATTTATCAAATACTTCTTGTCCATGTCTTTCTATAATCTCATAGTAATGTTTCTCTGCAAGTTCTTTTTTAACATTAACTAATTTAAGTCCTACCATCTTTAAATGAAGGCTATGTAATTCAGATATAACATTTCCCGCTAATCCTTTTGCCATTGCATCTGGCTTTATGAGAACAAGGGTTCTTTCTTCCATAATAAGTTTTTGTTTTTTTGGTTTAAAAATATTTGTCTATTTATTTTGTAGAAATGTTTATAATGTTATATCTCCTGGTTAATATGAAGATGAAAATTAACAGAGTTAGTAATAATAAATATGTGGTAGATGAGAGTTTTTTTGACAAATGGTCTACCCAGATGGCTTACGTTTTTGGGTTTACTTGTGCTGATGGAAATTTATACAAAGGAACTTTGTCTTGGGAACTATCTAATAAATTTGATTCCAATCTTGATTTATTAAAAAGTTTTCGTAAAGTTATGAAATCAGATTACCCAATTGATTCCCGTGTTTCTTCTTATAGATTGAGAATATCGAATTTACATGTTTTGCAAGGCATTAAAAAGTTAGGCATTATTCCAAATAAAAAGAAAGTTTTAGTTTTTCCTAATGTCCCAAAAGAATATCTTAGGCATTTCATAAGAGGATTTTTGGATGGAGATGGTTGGATTTCATTAAGGAAGAGAAATCGGGAGGTTTGTGTTGGCTTTTCTAATGGAAGTATTAATTTTATGAAAAGTTTGATTACATGTTTCGAAAGTATTTTGGATATTAAAAAGTTTAATCTTAGATGTAGAGAGAAGGAAACTAAACATGGAAGCATTTCTAAAACTTATCAGCTTGAGTTTTATTCTGATAATGCAAGAAAAATCTTATTTTTTTTGTATGGAAATCTTTCTAAAGATAATTTATTTCTTTCAAGAAAATATTATAAGTACTTAGAAGCATTGAATTCATTTGATATTCTAAACAAATCTAAAAAATTTGGTGGTAAATGGATACAAGTTGAGAGTTCAGTTGGTGACTTAAACTTAAATTTGATTAAACTTTTAGCCGAAGGATTTCTTCCAAAAGATATAGCTAAAAAACACAGAGTTAGCCTTTCCACAGTTTATCGCTGGCTTGATACTTCTCAAATTAGAACTTTTGAAAAAAGAGGTTCAGAGGGATGGGCAAAGAAAATTATATTGTCTAAGAAATTAACTAAAAATGTCTAATAAAGAAAAATTAAAAGAAATTGAAGAAAATTGTAGTAAAGATAGTTTACCTTTAAAAGAAACAGCTAAAAATTTAGTTTTTGGTAAAGGAAATTCTGAAGCAGAGATAATGTTTGTTGGTGAGGCAGCTGGAAAAAACGAAGATGAACAAGGTTTACCTTTTGTTGGAAAAGCCGGAAAGAATTTAGATAAGCTTCTAGAGAAGGTTGGACTAAGTATGCAAGATGTGTATATTGCAAACATTCTTAAATATCGACCTCCGGAAAACAGAGATCCTCTGCCTGAAGAAATAAAAAAACATACTCCTTGGCTTGTTGAACAAATAAAAACAATAAATCCCAAGATAATATGTTCTTTAGGCAATTATGCTACAAAGTTCTTCTTGGCAAATGGAAATGTAGATAAAATGAATGACATGCCAGGAATAACAAGCGTCCATGGAAAAACAAAATTAATTGACTTTAAAGGATTAAAAATAAAACTTATTCCTTTATTTCATCCTGCTGCTATAATATACAATCAGAAACTTCTCCCATTATGGGAGCAAGATATGGAACTAGTTAAGAAAGAAATTAAAGTTAAACAAAATACTTTAGTGTAGAAATTAATCTATATTTATTCTTCATCAGATTCCACTTTGAATTTTATAAACTTATAATGTGCAGGCATTGTTTCTTTATTATTAACACTTATTTTTAAAGTATAAACTTTTTCTTGTTTTCCGTCCTTTTCATTATAATTAACAGAATATCTTAGTTTCATTTTTCCTTAATTTCAAATTCCATTCCTAACTTTTTAGCTTTTTTTTCTAATTCTTTTAATGTATGCTGCAAATATTGATCAGCTACTTTAAAATTAGAAGATTCTATGGACAAAGAATACCTGCCTGCGGAGATACATCTAACATCAATATCTTTTAAGTTTAAAAGCAGCTCCTTTATATCTGTTAATCCATGAGAACTTTTAGTTTTTAATATAATCTCTTTTTTGATTCTTAGTTTTTTTATTTTTTCTTTTTTTAGAATGTCTAGAATTTTTTTGGCATTATCTTCACCAACTAATTTTATTAGCTTGTTCGCGTCTTCTTTAATCTCCTTTGAAAAATCAACTAAATTGGATTCTTTAATAATAATATTAATTGTGCTTTCTGCTTTATCCCCTAAAATACTTTTAAAAATGCTTATTAAACTTTTTTCTTGACTGGCCTGTTCAAGAACTTCCTTTTTCTCTTTGGGTGTAACTCTTCTTAAACTTAATTCAATATTTTTCCCTTTAACTCTCAATACTTTGCAAACAATTCTTTTTTTAGGTACAACATAATCTCTTAAATTTCTAATTCTTCCTGGCGCAATCTCACTAGTAATGATGCCTGCATCTAAATCCCCTTGCCCATCTATTTTTACAAATACAACAGTTCCAATTATTCTGTCTACAGTGCATAATACAAGATCTCCTTCTTCTAGTTCCATGTGATTAGAATAAAGTGTTAGTTTTTAAGGGTTTTGATTGAGTTTAAACATGGGGTTCTATCATATAAAACCTTAAAAAAGAATGCTTATTATTTATTAAATGGTAGAGAGTATTGGAGGTACTTTTGACGAGGGCATAGTTTCTGCGAAGGGGGATATAATTCTTTACACAAATCCAAAGTTTAGGCATGACGAAATTTTGTGTAGGGGATTTGAAATGTTAAATTATAATGTTAAGGTTATTCATACTGCATGCAATGAACCTTCAGTGATTGATTCTGGATGTAACTCTTTTTCTCATGGATTTCGAGATATTGTTCTTAGATATAATATGCAAAACCTACCTAATTTAATTTGGAATTAAATCTTAACCAATTCTATCTCAAGATTTTCCTTTAGATTTTTAATAAATTCTTCTTCTTTATCTTTATTGATTAAACAGCCAGCTGCAAATTCATGACCTCCAACTTCCCCTCCAATTTTAGACACTACTCCATGAAGGACATTCCTAACATTTCTTCCTTGTCTAGACACGGACCTTGCAGAGACTTTTATCTTATTCCCCGAGTAAGCCATAGTAACAATAATTGTCCCCGGCTCATAAACTTTAGAATTAGAAAGAATACTTGCAATGGTTCCAACAATAGTATCTTTCACCCCAGATTTAGTATTAATTATTACAAATCCGCCACCTTCAACTTTTTGAATTTTAGATACAAGATCTAATCCAGAAATTATTAATCTTTTATATTTTGCATAAAGAACTTCTGCTCTTTTTTTAGCGCTGGGAATTTCCAAACAAAATTGTAACGCAACCTGACTTTCACCTAATCTGCTACAGGCATTAATCATTGCACTTAATTCCCTTGCATCTTCCAATTTATTGAAGAACTTAACTAAAAAAATATCTCCTATAATATCAGTGTTATTTGTTATTTTAGGATGCCTTAACATTATAGAGGTTATTAAATTAGACATTTCATCTGGATTTAATTCAATTAAACTGGGATATTTTCCTTCTTTATGAGTTAAACCCGCATCCCTAAGTAATTTAGTAACACCGTAAGAATCTCCAGTAACTCCTGGAATATAAGGATTAGATGAAAACTCAAGAGTTCTATTTAATGGCCTAGTGGCAGGATAAATTAACAAACCTCTTTTTTTTATTGCCTCACTTTCTTCTAAAATTTTATTATTTATTTTATCCAAATTTTTTTCCATCATATCGCCAATCATACCAATAACCGCTAATTTTGCCAAACCATGAATGGTATGAGCAAGTTCTCTACAAAAAAGGTAAGTTAAACCCGCAGAACTAATTTTTTCTTTTTTATGAAGTTGCGGATTTAGCATACAAACATTTTCAGGAATGTCTTGAACAATTTCGTGATGGTCAAGAATAAAGATATTCTCAATTTTTGAATTGGCAATATAGTTCAAACTGCCAGAAGCCAGGTCTAAAAAGATAATCAGTTTATTCTTTGGAAGATCTCTAATGTGCTGTTCTTCTAAATTTTTTAATATTTTAACAGAAAAGTTTTTACCTAAATGTTTTAAGGTTTTTATCATTATCGCAGCAGATGTAATTCCATCAGTATCAAAATGGCTCAAAACTAAAACATCCTTATCCCTTGAGAGTTCAAGAAATTTTTTAGACATAATACCTACTTTCTCTTTTAATGTTATCTCCTCTTTTTTCATTTTTTAATAAGAATCTTGAAAATTAATAAAAATATTTATTCCTTAAAATAATGCTTGTATATTCTTAATTGACTTGCCACTCTATCAATTTCTCTTTTGGATTTTTTGTCTTGTTTGTTCTTAGCATAATGCACTCTTAGTTTCTCTAACTTTGATTCAATATTTTTTAAATCTGGGTTTATATAGAGCTTATTATCTCTTAATACTTGTGAAATCTTGATTTCATATTCTTGAGTATGAATGCCCTGTTTTCTTAAATTCTCCCCAATCTTCTCAGAAGTCAAGCCTTTCTTAGCCAATTCAATAATCATACTTTCAACCTCTGCCCTGCTAACCTTTTTTGGCTTTTCAATTTCCTTTTTATCTTTATATGTTTTCTTTTCCTTTTCTTTTGATTTTTCTTTGTCTTTCTTTGTGGGCATGTTAAAACAATTGAAAAATGTTTTATAAAGCTTTTGATAGTTAAAGCTATGTGAAAAAGTAAGATGATTTTGGAGCTTATTAAATAAAACGAGGGCCAAGTTATTTTAAATTATAATAGCCACGCCAGTGCGAGACAACCTACGGTTTTCTTCGCTTAACTTTCCCTAAAAAGTTTAAACCTTTTAACCTGGCAATGCATAGCCCTGCCAGGATTACTTCAAAATATACTTGTTTTGAAGTCCCAGAAAATTTCTTGTTTTCTGAGCGTTCGAATCCAATAGCCCTGCCAGGATTCGAACCTGGGTCACAGCCTCCAAAGGGCCGTATACTTGACCGCTATACTACAGGGCTAACTGAAAATTAAAAAGACATGATATTTTTAAAGCTTACCCCTAATATTTTCCTTTATATCTCCCACGCTTTTCAATTGCTTTAAGTCTTTCAATTATTTTAAATGCTTCTTTATTGATAGAATATCCTTCCAAAAATGACTTAAAAAGTTCTTGCCAATTTAAGAAATGCTTTGCTTCGAGTGCTTGTTTTAATAAATGTATATCAATAGCCTTATCTTCTATTTTCTTACTATGAAAACCCAAGCCAAAATCAATCAAATAAATTGAATAATTACTTTTATTCTTATTATTATCATTTTTATCATTGATTTTTTTACTATCCTTTTCTTTTAGAATCATATTACTTGTCGTCAAATCTCCATGGACAATATCTATTGAATGCAATTTAGCTATATCTTCTCCAATAGCCTTTAGTATCTTATTTTGTTTGTTTAAATCAAACTCATCCAAAAAAGAACTTAATTTCTTTCCACTAATATACTCAAGAAAAATACTTTTGTCTTTTTCATTTGTTGAATGGACTTTGGGGATATTAATTATTTGCCCAGCTTTAGAAAGTAATCTTGACTCTGATTTTGTTCTTTGTCTCCTTATTCTATCATCTAACTCAGAAATTCTATAACTTTTCTTTGTTCTATGTTTTTTCACTCTATCTTTATCAAGATAAATTGTCGCTTCTGCTCCCTGTTGAATTTTTTTTTCCATTTCCGAAAAGTATTATTTTTTTATCTAAAAAATTAATTCCAAAAGCAATCAGCATAGAAAAATCAGCTATTAAACAATAAAAACAATAAGCCTGAAGAATAAAAAATTGCAATAAAATAAAGTATAATGCAATTATTCCTCCAGTAAAAATCATAAAATCCAATATTTTTTTATTAAATCTTATTGGTACTTTTAAACTGAATATTATCAACATTAAGAGAATACTAAATGAAAATATACCGAAAAGAGAAGTGTCAATTCCAAAAATCTGAGAATACTTAGAATTTTGCACTGTGCTACAACTACCATTCACAACGCATACCCCAGAAGAACGGGTAGTGAAAATTATTACTGAACTGACCAAAGCAATCAAAATAAAAAATCCAATAATGTAATATTTCTTTTTCATTTTATATATTGAGTCTAATATTTTATAATTTAAATTTTTTCTTACCAAACTTTTTGGCCAATTTCATTAGTTGTTTTTGATTCAAATTCCCTGATTCCATATCTATGCTTGAACCGGATTTCATAAATTCTTTTAACATTCTATATTGCTTAATCAAAGCGCGAACATCACTGCTATGCGTCCCAGAACCTTTTGCAATTCTCGCAATTCTTGATGTTTGTCTTTCAATAATCTCAGGATTTTCTTTTTCTTCTTTGGTCATACTTTTGATAATGTGCTCCCATTTTGAAACTTTTGATTGTTGCTCTTCAAGTTTTTCTTCACCTATTTTCTCTCCAAGTTTTCCCATCCCAGGAATTAAAGATTTTATTTTATCAAAACCGCCAACTTCCCCCATAGATTTAACTTGCTCTACAACATCTTCCAAACTTAGCTTCCCATCCTCCAATCTCTTAGCTATCTCTTCCTGTTTTCCCTTATCAGAAGCAGAGTGTACTTTTTCAATTAAAGTCTGCAAATCTCCCATCCCTAAAAGTCTTGACAAAAATGTTTGAGGATTAAAACTTTCGATATCATTAACCTTCTCTCCTGTTGTAATAAAATATACCCCTGCACCATTTCCGCTAAGTTCTGCACAAGCAGTTAATGCCCCACCACCTTTAGCACTCGAATCCATCCTTGTAATTATAACCCCTGTAATTTGCAACATTTCTTGGAAAGCAGATGCTTGATTTTTAGCGGCCTGTCC
>CAZOFF010000030.1:0-7964 GCA_964579165.1 Candidatus Woesearchaeota archaeon | reverse complement strand
ATGTAATTTCCTAACCTTGGTGCCTCTTAAAACATTGCAATATTCATCATTAGTATTTGCATGTCCAACAAGAACAACTTCATCAATATCACTAATAGCTGCAAAAGCCGCACATTGTAAATTAAGATTTGCATCTGAACTTGCCCTATCAATACTTCTCTGACTATATGTAAGAACAACCGGCTTGTTTAGATTCTGTAAAAAGAAACTTAATGCTGAGCCAGTATAATGCAGAGTATCTGTCCCATGAGTAATAATCAAACCTCTAATATTAGGATCATCAAGAAGTTTTTTTGCAATTTTGGCAATTTTAATCCAATCACCAGAATTCATATTTTCAGAACCTTTCATAAATGGAATTTCAATTTTAGAAAGATTAACATTATCAAAAAGTTCTGGCACATATTTGAACAAACTCTCTGGTGTGTCTAACCATGAAACAGCTCCAGTCTTAGGATCAAGCCTTGAACCAATAGTTCCTCCAGTGATTATCATTGCAATATTCGGCTTGGTATCATCTCTTTTTAATTCAAGGTTTTCTTTTGTTTCTTTAAATTTACTTATAACTTTTATGCTCAAAACATCTTTTTTATTAAATCCAATATTATACCCAGAGTTTAATTTTAACAAAATAATGTCCTTGTCTTTTTTTGGAGATTCTAAAAAAACTCCTTCATATTCCTTTTTGATTAAAGACAGTTTAACATAATCTCCGGGTTGAGCTTGAATTCTTCCATTGGTTACCATTCAAAAAATAGATTAAGTATCTATAAAAATATTACTCTATTCACTTTTTTGGATTAAGACCTTGAACATAGATATCGTATTCAGAATCTCTTCCAAAGAGGTATTTTTTTGCAACAAAAAATCCTATGATTAAAACAAGAATAATGGCAAGAACTATAACAAAATTCCATAACCACTGCTTTCCACTATCTACTCCTTTGCCTAAGTTTGAATTAAAATCAGTTAACTGAGAATTAACGGCATCACCACCAGCACATTGAGCAGCATAAATACAAGATGTTGCAAAATCAGAAGAATTAGTATTACAAAAAGAGTTAGATTTCTTCCATTCAAAATTAGTTTCATCTATATTTGAACAATTTACAAATATATTTTGGCAAGTCATTCCTACAGATTCACAAACCTCATTTCCATTATCAAAATTCGCTATAGCTTCCTGCCCTTTCTTATTGGGATAAGATGTGATGAGATAATAATCTGTATTAGGGATATTATTTGCAATTAAATTAAACAATGCCCCATTAACATTATTGGAAACAGCATTTGTAGTTACACTCGTATTTGAAGACAAAACCAATACCATCATAAATAACAAAAACAAAGACATCAAAGAAACAAAAGCCATATACACTAAACCACCAGTCTTATTCATAAGTTTAATAAGTTTTAGACATATAAAAATGTTTTTAATTTTTTAATAGCAATCTATAAAAATTCATATTTCCTTGTTTAAACATGGCAAAAATAGGATTGGAAGTTCATGGCTATCTTCTCACAAAAGAAAAACTATTCTGTGATTGCAAATCTGAACATGGCACAAAAATGGCAAAACCTAATGTGAATATATGCCCAATTTGCACTGGAATACCGGGAAGCAAACCAATGACGCCAAATAACAAAGCAATAAGGAAAATAATCCAAATCGGTTTGGTTCTAAAATGCAAAATAAATGAAAAATTGGTATGGCAAAGAAAGCATTATAATTGGCCAGATCTTCCAAAAGGATTTCAATCTACAATTTCTGGGGCATATGCAATTCCAGTTGGGACAAATGGAAAATTTGAAGGGATAAGAATTAAAGAGGTCCATATAGAAGAAGATCCTGCTGCATGGAACCCCTTAACTGGAGAAATAGACTATAATAGATCTGGCAGTCCATTGGTAGAGATAGTCACTGAACCAGATTTCAAAGATGAAGAACAAGTAACAGAATGGCTTAAACAACTATTGTTAACGTTAGGCTATATAAAAGTCTTAGATAAAAATCAGGGAATTAAGGCAGATGTAAATATTTCTCTTCCAGAACTTAATGGAAAAAGGGTAGAAATAAAAAACGTGAATAGTATTAGCAATATTGAAAGAGCGATAATTAATGAAATTAAAAGGCAGAAACAAGAGGTTCCAAATAAAGAAGAAACTAGGGCATTCATAGAATCAACTGGAGAGACTAAAATGATGAGAACAAAAGAACAAGCAGCAGATTATAGATTTATATCAGAACCAGATCTTCCAATAATTAAAATAAGCAAAAAACAAATTGAAGATGCAAAAAAAACAATTCCTGAAACACCACAGATTAAATTAAAAAAATTAATAAAAAAGCACAAAATCCCTAAAAAATCAGCAGAAGTATTAACAAAGAAATTAGATATAGTAGAATTTTTTGAGAAGGTTATAAAAGAAATAAAGCCTTCTTTAGCTATTCCTTGGGTCACAAAAGAACTAATGGGTGTTCTAAATTATTCTAAAAAAGAATTGGACGAAATTGAATTTGATGTTGAACACTTTATAGAATTATTAAAACTTGTAGAAGAAAAAACAATCACAGAATTAAAGGCTCAGGAAATATTAAGAAAATTTGTCCCAAAATCTTTTTCACCTAAAGAATATGCAAAAGAAAATAAAAAAATCTCTAACAAAGGCGAGATACAAAATATTGTTGAACAAGTAATAAAAGAAAATCCAAAAGCAGTCAATGATTACAAGCAAGGGCAACAAAACGCTATAAACTTTTTAATAGGAAAAGTAATGCAAAGCACACAAAAAAGAGCAGACTATCAAACAGCAAAAAAAGAATTAGATAAAATGCTAAAGAAATAATTCCACAATAACGCCAAATACAAACACAGCCATTATTAAGAATACTACAACCCAATTTATAGTGAGAGAGTATTCTGGTTTTCTATCTCCCAACTTCTTTGCTTTCATATTCATTAATAAAGCTAGAATTCCATCTATACCTCCAGAAATAACCCCCCCTATTCCTAAAACCATAATAAAACTTGCCAAATCAAAAAAAGTTATAAATGTATAAAGTAATAAAGGAATTACCGACACAAAAATAAACCTTAATCTTTTATCTTTGTGAAAATCATAAAAGAACATATCTCCTAAAGCAAAACTTAAAACAAAATAGCTAGTGAGCATAGTGAATATTCCTAAAACAACAATTATATTATCAAAAGACAAGGTTGCTACTTCGTTAACATTCTCTCCTAAAACACCAACAAGAGCAAAACTAAAAATCGCATATAAAAATATGGGCACAATTGAACCAAACAAAATAGATTTTTTCAACATTTTCTCGCTTCCTTTTATCTCCCTTCTAAGTTCCGGAATTGCAACAAATCCAAGTAATGCAAATAAAGTTACTCCAAAAGGAATAAGTAAATTTTCTGTTTTTATATAATTTAAATTGGAAAAATTTACATTTGGTAAAAAAAGAATAAAAATAATAAGAATTGTAACCATAATTACTAAAACTCCTCGAGATTCAACTTTTTTCAAACCCCTAAGCCCCTCTTGTAATAGTAAGGTCATAATCAACCAAAAACCAAAACCAAACAAAAAAGCATTATTTAAACTCCCAGTAAACAATAAAGATAAACTTTGTCCTTCTCCAATTAAATAAGCCAACAAAGCAGAATAAATACCAAAAAACATTGAAAAGAAAGCTATCGCCTTCCCTTTTTCTCCAAGATATTTTTTAGCATAACCTGTAAGCTGATGTTGTTCCTTAGTTCTTAAAGTAACTTCTCCGAGCGCTAATTTGGAGTAACACAAAATTCCTCCAAGTAAAACAAGCCAAAACAATCCTATTAAAAATCCAGATTTAGAAAAAACATAAGGCAAACCTAAAAAACCTGCTCCAATTATGCTTCCTATTAAGGTAAAACTAGTTATCCAAAACCTCTTTTTATGGATATTCATAAAATAAAAAGCAAAGTAGTTTTTAAATAAGTTACTAAACAGCTAATAAAAGTTTCCAAAATAAAAAGTGGGCTTACGAGGATTCGAACCTCGATCGTCTGGGTATTCCGAAGTCAGCTAACGATTCATTCAAAATAAAGTCTCGCAAACTTCCTCACCGAAACCAGGTGTTCTATCCATTGAACTATAAACCCTTAAAAAGTACAATTAAATAAGGTTTTTATATGTTAATATTCTACTAAATACACAGTTATAAAATATCATTAAAATCAACTAAAAGTTAACTAAAAATAAAGAGTGAATAAGATAAAAGAGAAAAAATGCCATTAAAGAAACATCATAAATATATTATTGGAAGTTTAAGTACCTTGCTTGTAGTTTATATGATAATAAATGGTATGTTTGTTTATTTATTATTCATTCAGCAAAAATCAGAATTTAATGCATTAAAAAGTAAAATTTCCGTATTACAAGCAGACACCCAAGCAAAAATAAATGAACTCACTGCAAATATTCTTACAACTCAAGAAAATTTGGGCCAAACAATAAACACACTTAATGTTCAAGTAGATCAATTAAAGGCCTCTGCAAGCGCAGACTTCTCTGAAATAATAGAAGACTCAATTGAATCAGTTGTCACAATAAAAACAGATATAACACAAGGAACAGGATTCATAATAAATGAAGATGGCTATATTGTGACTAATGCTCATGTTTTATTTGGTGCAAGGAAAGTTAATGCAATTACCTCCCACCAAGAACTTATTTCAGCAGAAGTTATTGGGTACAGTGAACTTTTAGATTTAGCACTAATAAAAATCCCTGGGGATTATTCATTTTTAGAACTGGATAATTCAGACAATGTTCAAGTAGGTGAAAAAGTAATTGCAATAGGTAATCCTCTTGGACTCCAATTTAGCGTTTCTGAGGGGATTGTTTCTGGAATTCACAGACCAGGAATAAATGAATTAAATGCCTACATACAAACAGATGCGGCATTAAACCCTGGAAACTCTGGTGGCCCTTTGATTAATAAACAAGGAAAAGCAATTGGGATGAATAATTTCAAAATTGGTGATTCAGAAAACCTCGGTTTTGCCATTGAATCAAACTATATAAGAGACTTTGCAAATGAAATAGCAATAAAAGCCTTAAATAAAACTTTGATATAAAATGAAGATAAACTTAAGTCATAACATAAAAGTGGCGGAAAATATTCTAAAAGGATATTGGAAAGAGAAACCTATAAAAAAATTTGTAAAACCCAAATTTAAAATTGTATTTATCTCCTTAAAAAGAAAAAATAGCATAGACGGATTTTTATATGCATATGATATTAATGATGGATACTTTAGAAATTGCATTATAGATGAATTAACTATAAAAAGAAAATCAGATAAAGAAGGAATTAAAAGCTTATTAAGAAAACTTATAATTTATTGTAAGAAAGAAAAAATCCAAGATATTATATGTGCTACAATAGAAAAAAAAGACAAAATAGAAATAAGTTCATTTAAAGAAATTGGGTTCATAATAGAAAATGGATTAATAGCAAAGTGGGAGGGGTTATGAAAAAGACAAAGAAGCAGTTAGTAAGTTTAATTATTTGTCTTTTAATAATGACCCTCGGATTAATTCTCTTAAAATTTATACCTATGAAGATATTTGGTAGAGAAATACTTTTTGATGCCTCTATGCACATAACTGCTGCTGTATTTACTTTGTATGTAATATGGTATTTTGTAGACCAAAACATAAAATGGAAAATACCCTATCTGATATTTTCAGCATTAGTGATAACAATTGTGGCTATAAATAGAATATTAAATAACGCCCATAACGATATTGGATTATTAATGGGACTCATATTGTCTTGCTTAGCAATAATTACCTCAAGATGGGATTATTTTAGAGGAAAATTAAAATTTTAGTGTAAGTTAAATTTAAATAGAAATTCAATATTAGAATATAATGAAAGAGAAAAAAACATTTAAGGAAAATATAATAGAAAATAAAACTAAAAATAAAACCACATTTAAAATATCTAAAGAGAAAAATTTTTCTGAATGGTTCACTGAAATTATAAAAACCGCAGAATTAGCAGATATAAGATATAATGTCAAAGGATTTTTAGTTTTTCAACCATGGAGTGTTCTTTCCATGGAAAAAATGTACAGATATATGGAAAAAGCACTTCAAGAAAAAGAGCATATGCCTTATTTCTTTCCCACACTTATACCTGAAAGCAATTTTAATGTTGAATCAGAACATGTAAAAGGATTTACACCAGCAGTTTTTTGGGTTACGCATGGTGGGGATAATAAATTTCAAGAAAGATTAGCTTTGCGTCCAACAAGTGAAACTGCATTTTACCAAATGTTCACTTTGTGGATAAGGAGTTATAAAGATCTCCCATTCAAAACATATCAAAGAGCAAATGTTTTTCGATATGAAACAAAAGCTACTCGTCCTTTATTAAGAAGCAGAGAATTTCATTGGATAGAAGCGCATTGCGCTCATGCTACGGCAAAAGATGCAGAAACCCAAGTTAAAGAAGATATGCAAACAACAGAAGAAGTTTTACATGATATTTATGGATTGCCATTCATATTTTTTGAAAGGCCACAATGGGATAAATTTGCTGGAGCTGAAAAAACTTTTGCAGCAGATGTAATAAACCCCGATGGAAAATTAGTTCAACAACCATCAACTCATCTTCTTGGCCAGAGTTTTAGCAAAGCGTTCAATGTAAGGTTTAAAGACAAGGATGGAAAAGAAAAATATCCACATATTACTTGTTATGGCCCTGCAATATCCAGAATATTTGCATCAGTAGTAATCGTTCACGGTGACGATAAAGGGCTTAGATTTCCATGGAAAATAGCCCCAAAACAAGTCGTGATTACAACAATAAACAATGAAGCCTTGATATTAAAAAAGGCAGAAGATATAAAGAAACAACTTCAAGAAATGAATATTGATACTCTCATAGACTCTAGTGAAAAAAGACCTGGAGAAAAATTCTTTTTTTGGGAAATGAAAGGTGTACCATTAAGGATAGAACTTGGAAAAAATGAAATTAAGAATAAAGAATTAATTATTTTTAGAAGAGATATAAATAAAAAAGAAAAAATAAAGGAAAAAGATTTGTTGAGTTATATCAAAAAAACATCTAAGGAATATGACAGAAACCTAATAAAAAATGCAGATAGTCTATTTGAAGGAAGAATAGTTGATGCAAAAACAAAAGAAGATATACAAGATGCAATTGAACATAATAAAATAGCAAGGTGTGATTTTTGTTCAATTGGCAAAGAAGGAATTAAATGCGCAGAAGAGATAGAAAAAAGATTCGGTGCAGAGGTTAGAGGAAAAAAACTTACCCATGAGAAAGCTCATGGAAAATGTATAATCTGTAATAAACCAGCTAAAGAAGTAGTTTACATTGGCAAAAGCTATTAAAAAAGGTATTTCGCAATAAAAGAAAAAATTCATTTTATTGCTATTGCCTATTCTTCGTCTCTTAATCTTAAGTTATTCAATTCATCCTCTAAACGAAGAGTTAATTCCATTAAAACAGTTAACTCTTGTTCGACCAACATTTTTTCCATCTTTTGTTTTTGAGCCATTTTATTTTTCCTGACTTAAAAAGCCAGTTAAAATGCCCAAGACATTAAAACAAAAAGTTTCTTCCAAGACTTAAGAACAAATCATAACCACACCCAATCATTCATTCAGAGCCCAGAAAGAAAACTCCTCCGAATTAATGTGCCGGGCAGTTAATTGTAGTATAGACTAAGTTAAATCTTCTACAGGAATTAAAATTCCACTTGAAAGACCTACTCTCAGCCATAGTAAGGTTATTAATAACCTGGGCTTTTAATACTTTTCTATTTTACAGAACTATATAATTTCTTTCTAAACTTTTCTAAATCTTCTAGCTTAATTTGAACTCCAACTGCATTTTCATGCCCCCCCCCGGTTGCACCCTCTAACTCATTAATTAT
>CAZOFF010000029.1:4045-8026 GCA_964579165.1 Candidatus Woesearchaeota archaeon | reverse complement strand
TAAAAAACATCACAAGTGGAAACGAGTGCAGAGTGTTCATGTTAGGTATGGGTTTGACTTCACATTACAAATACCTTTAAAAATTTAAGAAGTTTCTGTTATTTATGCCTGGCAAAAAAGAGATTGAAAAAAAAAGCGTATTCAATCAAAGAATAGAATATAATTCAAAAGAGCCAAATAAAAAAATTATAGAATTTTCTAAAATAAGTTTATGGCTTGATGAATACAATGATATTTTCTCGGATTTTGATCCCCGGCTCTATTCAGAAAAAGCACTATCAGATGACTTTTTATCTGAATTAAAAAGAGCAACAGTAGATACTACTAAAGGCAAAATAGAGCTCAACTTATTAATCCCCCAAAATAAAAGATCGTTTAATGAAGAAAAAGTTATTAAAAAAAGACTAAGAGAACATTTCAAAAAGCATGAAAACAGCCTAAAACAAGAAGTTAAGGAAATAAAAAATACCGGTTTAAAATTTGCATTAGCGGGAATTTTTATAATGGTATCTGCAGCTTACATCTCATTATATCTTTCAAA
This sequence comes from Candidatus Woesearchaeota archaeon, assembly GCA_964579165.1. Taxonomy (GTDB): domain Archaea; phylum Nanobdellota; class Nanobdellia; order Pacearchaeales; family GW2011-AR1; genus CAZOFF01. The sequence continues at coordinate 7,485 of CAZOFF010000029.1, read as the reverse complement.
TGCTTATTCAAGTTCATTCTTGTATCATCTTGTTCTTATTCTTTTAGAGCCAGCAGGATGGTTTACTTTTTGGGAAGGGCTTTATCAAATATTTTTTACTCACAAAGAAAAACAACCTAATCTTGAATTTTACAAAAAAATGGCCGAATGTGGTATTTATTTCCATTCTTATTAGATAACCTTAAAAATGGGCAGTCTGTAGTTAAAACTAATCAAAAAATGCTAAACTTAATAAAACAATCCAATGAAATTTGTAATGCCATACAGAATTATGTTGATTTCCTAAAATCTAAGAACAGATTAAAAAGAGAAGATATTTATAAATTTTTAATAATACAAGGTCTAGAATATCTTCCAAGAAAATCATTAGGAGATGATTTAATATTTAAAAAAGATGGATTAGAAATAATGGTTCAAGAAAAATTCTCAGATATTTTAATACACATAACAGGAAATAATTATCAAAGGTGTTACCCATTAAAATTTAAACATTAAGCAAAATATGAATAATAATCTGACATTTATATAAAAGTAATTAATTGGATAAAATTATATTACAAAACAACAAAATCCACCCTTATTCTAATCTTTTTTGGGGCGATTTCTCCAGCAGTTTTAACATTTAATATCTTAATATTTTTGCCAGCTTTTTTAGCTTCATCTTGAATTTTATTTATAATTTTATCCGTATCTTTAATATTACAAAAATCATAATAATAGATTATTGTATTTTTCTTGCTTAATAAAAAAGCACTATCTAAAAAACTATCTTTCAATTGAGGACGGGGCATTACAATAACATCAAATCTCTCTTTCCTAGACTTGGCTTTAAGAGCGTAGTTCTTAACATCCCCTTGAACAACATTAACAATATATTTTAGTTTATTTAATTCAACGTTTATTTTAGCATATTTATTAGCTTCTCTATTCAGTTCAACGCTTACAACTTTTGAAGCTTTTGAATTTTTGGCAATAACTATAGAATAAGGCGCAACTCCCGCAAACATAACTAATACTTTATCATTTTCCTTGATATTTAAAGCAATTTCTTTTCTTTCATTGCTTAGTCTAGGAGAAAAATAAGTTGAATCAATATTAAATCTAAAAACACAACCATTTTCTTTGTATAAAACCTCTTTATTCTTTACCCCAGCTAAATACTTTGTTTCCATCTTCCTTAGTCTCCCCTTAAACTTCCCAGATTTTTCTAAAACGGTTTTTATAGAATTTTGTTTAGACATCAGTTTTAATGCAAACATTTTCTTGTCTTTAATTGACATTTTTTTAGGAAATTTTATCAAAACAACATTACCAAAAAAATCATATGCTCGATTCATATAAGTTTGAAAGCATAAACATTTATAAAAATGACTTTCTTAATGTTTTTATGAAAAAAGGGGCGTTACTGGCTTTTTTTGCAATGTTTTTATCTTTTTCAATAAATTTTATTAGTGCATATAGTTTTGGTTCTTACGGACAATTTTCATTTAGCGATTTTTTAAACGACTTAGATCCTTCAACCGTAATTCTAACTGTTCTTTTCATTGTTTTCTTTGGTTTTATTTATTTTACATTACTAAAATTCTTTAATAATAATTCTGTAATTGCTGGAGTGTTGGCTTTTGCATTATCTTTTGGTTTAGTATATGGAATCAATCAAACAGGCTTTAATTTTGATGACATTTTTTACAGTTTAGGAATTCCTATAGAACTTTTGTATGTTATAGGAACAATAGCAATTATTGTTGGAGGAATTTATTTTGCATCTAAACAAAAACTAGGTGTACCTATGGGGATAGTTGGTTTAGGAGCGTTTTTCTTTGTGGCTGGTGTTTTAGATTGGGTTTATGAATCATTTACAGCAATATTCTTTGGAATAGTCCTAATTATAGTTGGAGCAATAATTTTAAACTCAAAAAGCAAAAAGAAAAAGAAGCTAATAGAAGTAGAGGAATAAATAATTAAAAATGGCTTCATTTTTTTCAATAACGGAGTTTATGGAAAGTATTGGCATAAACAATATTATTTTAGGGGTAATATTTATTGTTGGTTTTTGGCTTTTAAAACTAGGTTTAAAGAAAATATTTGGAAAAAATGAAACTCTTTCAAGTGTACTCGCTCTTGCCTTATCTTTCCTTATAACTTATGTGTTTAATAGAATACAAATTAATTTTGAAGATGCTTTTTCATTCCTTGGACTGGACGTTCTTGAGTTTATTGCTCATCCATTACTTTGGATTGCATTATTGGTTATAACTATATTCTTCTTAGGGGTTAGAAATTTCTTTTTATTGTTAGGAGGATTACTAATATTTGCAAGTTTCTTTATGTATGAAAAAATGTTTGTCGCATTTGTAGGAATAGTTTTTGTATTAATAGGAATATGGAGGATAATAAGAAGAAAAATTAAACCTAGCCATAGTTTAGGAATAATACCAATACCTTTTATACCATTTCCCAGTTATGAAGAAACTATTTAGAACAACAAAGAAGAAGAAAACAAGCAAGAATTCAACAAGAGGAAAGGTATTGGAAACACGCCCAACAAATGCAAAAGATAGAAAAAGAGAACAGAATTAAAGAAAAACAATATTTAGAGCGAAAATGGGCAGAAAAAGCACAAGAAAGATTAAGGAAGATTAGGGAAAGAAAAGAATGGACTTAATAATAAAATGAACATATTAATAAAATAATTTAACTTTTCAAAACCACTTATCTAAACCTTTTTGCTTTTGTCTTTCCTTAGCATCTCTTAATTTCTCAAGCTGATTTTCTACTCTTTGCTCTGAAAAATCATGTTCATCCACAAGAATTTTTTTTATTTTTTCTTCATTTAATTTTGGAAAGACAATGTCAGAATCAACAACATCTGGCTTCTTAAACAATGCAAAAATTTCGCTCCAATTAAATTTATCTTTTTCATCTAAAGCATTAATCTTTTCTTCCATTGCCTTAAAAATTAATACAGGCTGTTTGTATTGTTTAACAATTTGAAGAGCTTTTTTTTGTCCTATACCCGGAATTCCCTTAGGATTGTAATCAGTGCCTACAAGTATTCCTAAACAAATTAACTGTTCAAGACCGATATCTAAATTATCAAGAACTTCTCTAAGTTCTATAACTTCTGGCTTAACCTCAACATATCCTGAAATTGTTTTTCTCTTACGTGCAAGAGTTAAATTTTGTATTAATCTCGGAGCTCCAAACAACAATGAATCATAGTCTTGACTTACAACACCAAACACTTTTTTATCTTTGCTCGTTCTGACAATATAGGCTGCTTCTGCCTCCCCTTCTCCAGGAGATTGAATAACTGCAATTCCCATTGCCTTAAGTAATTCCTTGCTCTCTTCTATCATCTCACTATTTAATCTAACAAGTTGACTAGCATAAGTTTTCATTGATTCTAAATCCTCTCGAGATTTGGCAGTTTCATATTT
>CAZOFF010000029.1:0-4035 GCA_964579165.1 Candidatus Woesearchaeota archaeon | reverse complement strand
TAAGTTCAGGCGGTTTTCCATCAAAAACATAAACTAATTTTATTCCATCTAATATCAAACTAATATTCCTATAAAATATTCCAGATAAATGACTAGTAATTCTTTTTTTATTATCCATTAAAGGTGTTCCATCTACTTGCCTTACACTTGAAAGAAATTGATACAATGTATTAAATGCATCAACAGCAACTATTTGCCCTTTTAACTTCTCCAAGTTAATTTCTTTTCTTGGAATTATCTCACGAATATTTAGTCCCATTTTACTTAAGATTATTATCTATTTTAAATATAAATAATTAACTATGCGAGACAATTTAGATTAAATAAAAAGAAATAGTGCCAAAATAAGTGCTGTGATTAATATGTCAAGAACACTTGACAGATAACTCCACACTTTAGTGTGGAGTGTGTTCTTGAGCATCCAAAACACGAGCGCCTTTTCAAACTCCACCTTTTAAGGTGGGGTGGTGCATCGTGTTTTGGATATTATAATAATTCAATTCTTACTCTTAACATATTAGCCAATAAGTAAATAATTAATTTAATATTTAACTAATCTTTAACACTCTAATTATCACCAATTATATTAATTTATCAGTCTCTCGGCTTCTTTTTCCTCTCAAGCATTTTCCAATCTTTTGCTGTTGGCTCTGAACCTTGGTTTTTTGATTTTTTACTTCTCTTATCACTAATTGCTTTTCTCTTGCCTTTTGTGTTTTTTCCAGCATCAACTGCTTCTTCTATATCAAAATAGTTTATAGTTGAATAAACATTGTAATCTTGAAACATATTTGTTTGGGCTCCAGAGGTTGGATTTTGCCTTTTGTTACCTTTTTTAGTAGTTTCTATTTCGGAGTTCTCAATAATTTTAAGCAAGCCACCACTTACTTTGTTAAGTCTTTCCCTTGCTCGATTATAAGTATCAAGAGCAACACTTGAGATTCTTTCTGGTTTGCATTTTTCAATTGGCATATAGGGTTTCTTTGTTCCATCTGCAGCAACCCGTAAACGTTCATAGCCATAACCTTTTAATGCTATCATTTTTAACTTAACATTATCAAATGGATTATCTAACACAATTCCAGAATTATCAATAAAATTAACGAGTTGCCTGTCTCTCTCAAACCTTTCTCTTGTGTAAGGTTTCTGCATATTTTTTCAATATAAAGCGAATATTTAAGGTTTGCTGAAGTGAAAAAAGATTGTATTTAATCTTCATAAAGTTTAAAAATAAATATAATCCTATCTTTAATATGTTTAAAGGAACAGAATATTTTCAAAAAGCAAATGAAAGAATAAATAGAGTAAGACAAAGACAAAACAAATATTCTGGCAGTGGCACAATTGTTGGAGCTGCAACTGGAACTGGAACAGGACTTGTTGCAGGAGTAGTAGTTCCTTTATATGTTGGAGCAGCATTGGTAGATTATGCTTGTGAAGCAGCAGGTATTCCTTCAGGGATAAAATACCCCGCAGATATTGTAGGAGCATGTGTAACACTTGGATTAATAGGAGGTGTTTCTATACCAGTTCTCACTGCAACAGGAGCTGCCATAGGAACAGTTGTTGGTGGGGTTAGTGGATTTGCCATTGAAAAAACAAGAAATGGTTTAGAAAGACTTGCAGCCTATCTTCCAGAAAGAAAACCAACAAATAGAAAATAAAAGTAAAAATTGAAAGATTAAGAGAAATTAATTAAAAATTTTATTTTTTTGCTTTTGCTTTACTATCAACTTGAGCTAACCATTCTTTTATATCTGGTTTTGAACAATCACATACACTACTTGACCCAACAAGCCCACCTCTAACTGGAACTTTTGAATCATACTTCAAAATTCTTCTAACAGGTTCACCATATCCTTTATCCAACACTTTAAGAGTTTCTCCAACCATCATATTTGCAACAATTTGATTAGTCATAATAACACTTGGGTCTGGAGCATATCTACAACTACTTGATCTTCTTTGTTCAGCCAATGCGGTCTCAACACCAAGTTTACAATCTAAACATTCACTTTTTCCTGGCTCGTAAACTACAACCTGCCCAGATTTGGGATCTGTTCCGCCACTGATTAAAGGAATTCCATTTTTTACAGCAAAATAATTAATAATTGCTCTTACAGCAAAACTATCTACACAATCCAAAATAGCAAAAGGTTTATTTTTATCAAAATAATTGGATTTTTCATCTAATCTTTCAACTAATGATTTAATATTTGCCCCAGGAACAATTTCCATAACTCGTTCTGAGAGAACAGTGGCTTTCATTTTCCCAACAGAATCATAAAACAAAATTTGTCTATTCAAGTTTGTAGATTCAATATCATCAAAATCTAAAACATCAATATTCCCTATTCCCTCTAATGCAGCCCCTAAAACTGCAAAATTTCCTAAAGCTCCTGCGCCTACAACGAGTATTTTATTGTCTTGTAAATTTTTTCTTGTTAATTCTTCTTTCTCAGATGAAAACCTTCTTGATGCACCTAAAGAATAAGCTATTTTACCAACAGGTTTATCCGAATCATCAAAAGGCATTATAGCTTTTCTTAATTCTTCAGTTATAATTCCTCCCATTATCCCACTAACAGAAACTCCTTGAACATTCCCATCATAACCAACAAGAGGGGCATCTTTTTGACCAGTAGTAGAATCAATAAAATACATTTCAGCTTTATCTCTATCTGATGAAGCAGAAATAAATCTAATTCCTTTCGATTGTGCATATTTAAGTAGAGAATTTTTTGATTGTGATGAGTTAGTAGTATCGATAATTGCATCAGGTTTTCCTATTAAAGATAATAAAGGAGTAGAAATTGGAGTAATTATCCCTCTAACTCTTAAAGAAGGATTAATTTGTTTTAACATTAATTCTAACGCATTTGCTTTATATTGACCCATTACTGCTTTAGATAATAAAAATTCTTTATTCGAATCTACTTTTCCTGAATCATAAATTTCTATGTTTCCAATTCCTAAAGCAGTCAAAGATGCAAGAGTATAATTAGCTAAATGACCTGAACCAAAAACAACAACTCTAGAAGAATTTAGTTTATCTTGGTTCCACCCATTAATTAGTTCTTGCCTATTGTATCTATCATTAACTACCATCTCCTATTACCTTCCCTTACTTCTGAACCATCAGCTATTGAAATCCCTAAAGACTTAGCTCTTTTCTCAGATATAATCTTCTTTTTATAATGATTTACATTTCTTTCACAATCATCACAAGAACCAAGTTTCCTATGAGAATGCCAGGATCCAGTACCTTCCCTAGAATCACAATAAGAATAAATTGCAATATACTTCCCTTGCCTTAATCGTTTAGCAATAATATCTCCATTATTTTCTCCAGAAGTTACTAAGTTATTATTACCTAAACACATATATTCAAATTTTCTATTATTTGCAGTTAAAGGATGTTGAATATTATCTATCATAATTAGTTCTGCACCATATCCTAGTTTATCTCCTTCCTTTTTTACTCTTATTCCAACTCTTGATTTATCAAATAGGTAATAATTACCATCAAAATGACTTTTTATAACAAATGAAGGAACATCAATATAAGCATAATAGCTACTACAATTTTTAATAAAACCAAATCCATTTTCCCAGTATTTTGTTTTTCCTGTAATGTTAATTAGTTCTGCATCATTGGTTTTTAACAAATCCAAAATTTTTTCCCTTGTAAAATGCTGTTTTAAAGAATTGATTTTAACTTGTTTTTCTAATTCTGATAAAAACTTTTCTTCTAAACCTTTAGCTGTTAAATCAGCCATAACTTTTATATCTTCAGCAAATTCCAAGTCTATTTTTCTGTAACAATTATGATACCCATCATTAAATTCTACCCTCGCTGAGGGTTCATTATCAACAGGTAAATTGGGATTAAAGTTGCCTTGTATAACCCCTATTTCCCCACTCTGTCCATAAAATCTACTATCCTTTCTTATTTTAACTCTTGTACCTTTCTCAAATTTTCTGGGTTTAGGTTCTTCAATTCTTTTTTTAACTAATTCAAATCCTTGACCATTA
>CAZOFF010000028.1:0-8673 GCA_964579165.1 Candidatus Woesearchaeota archaeon | reverse complement strand
ATAAAAGGTTCTGATTTTACTTCTTTTGTAGCAGGAGTATTTGTATTTTGAACTATACCTTTCTTTACTGATTCAAGCCATTCAGCATCATTCATGAAATAACTTAAGGTTTAGAATATTTAAGCTTTAATGTGATGATTTGACATAGTAGCTAAATATTCCAACACTATCTTTTAGAATTACTTTTAGCAGGGAAAGTAATAATAGTATAAACTAAAGAAGTATAGGTCATAGCCAATTTCCCATTTAAAGTGAGATCATTACTTTTATCATAACTATAATAAGTTAACCCCCAACCAATAACTAGTGGGACTATTATCAATCCTGTTGAAACAGATTTATCAATGTTAACCTTCATATTGAGTAACCTTCCTGTAGATTATTGGTGACCATCTTTTAATTGGAGATCCCGTCTCATAAAATTTGGCTAGTTTAGTTAATTCACTTTCAACTTTTAAATTAGTTAAATTAAGTTTGTCAAATCTTTCTTTTTTATACAGAATGTTATCCTTGGTTCCGTTTACAAAATATCTAGGAATAAGCTCTGTTAAATAAATTAGTGCCCCAAATTTTATTTTAGAAGCCATTGATTTATCTAAAAAATCACGCAAATGCTCTATTTTGCCAGTAAGAGCATTAGAAAGATATATTTTATTATAACCTTTAAGATTAGTAGTAAATAGATTATCTTCCCAAATCTGTAAATTCATAAGTCTCTTTTGCAAAAATTCCAAGTGAACATTATTTTTTTTAAGATATTTATTTAAGGGTTCACTATACTTTTCAAATTTAATAAAATGTTTTTTCTTTAAAGCTCTGGCTCTTTCTTGCATGTACTTCACTTGTAAATCGTCGATATCTATTGCATGGACGATAGCATCATTGACCAACATTGCAAAAGCTTGATCACCTGAACCTGCTATAGCTAATACCCGGTCTCTTGCATGAATATCTAGCCCTTCTACAATCGCATCCAAACTCTCATTGGTCTTTGGATAAGGAAGTTCATCATATGAAAGATATTTTCTGGGCATGACAAATAATCAAACTTACAATTTAAAAATTCTTTGTTTTCAAAAAGCTTAAAAGTCCTGCAATTAGATTATTTTATGCTAATTAATTCAAGTATTTTCCCCTTATTACCCTCTCCTTCAGTACTGGAATAATGTTAGCACGAATGGGACAAGCCCGTATCGCATAGTGGTAGTGCACAGGCCTGGAGTGCCTGGTCCTTTGGGACTCCGAGGTTCGATTCCTCGTGCGGGCGTCGAGTACTTGTTACAAGAATTAAACTGCACTTATCTCACACTTTCATAAGGTTTCTTATACTTTTTTGTTAAAACTATTTGCCAAAGACGATGATGTCTTCCTCTAAATCCTCCTGCACTAATCATTAAATAAAATTCCCACATTCTATAGAATCTATTGTCATATTTATTAGGATATTTTTTCTTAAGCATTGGCCAAGCGTTCTTGAAGTTTTTATACCATTCCATTAAAGTTTTATCATAATCCAAACTAAAATTATGCCAGTCTTCTAACACCAGTAATCCTTCAAAAGCATTTGCTATCTGACTTGGGCTAGGAAGCATACCATTTGGGAAAATATATTTATGTGTCCAAGGATCACCCATATGGACAGATTTATTTCTCCCAATAGTGTGGAGTAAGGTAATCCCCCCGTCATTAAGAAGTTCACTAACTTTCTTGAAATATGTTCTATAATTCTTATAACCCACGTGTTCAAACATGCCTATAGAGACTATAACATCAAATTTTTCATTAACATCTCTATAATCCTGAATTCTTATCTCAATAGGTAATCCTTTAACATTTTCTTTAGCTAATTTTGCTTGTTCTTTAGAAATTGTAATCCCAACAACTTTAACTCCATATCTTTCAGTAGCATACTTGGCAAATCCGCCCCAACCACAGCCAATATCCAAAACTTTCATTCCTTTTTTAAGTTTAAGCTTCTTGCATATTAATTCTAATTTATCTTCCTGAGATTCATCAAGAGTCTTTGCATTTTTCCAATAACCACAGCTATAAATCATTCTTTTGTCTAACATCTCTTTATAAATCTCATTCCCAATATCATAATGCTTTTTTCCAACTTCTTTTGCTCTACCCATTCCTTGTAAATTTGATATTTTAGCTCTTAAAATAAGCAAGATATTTGAGAATGATTTTTCAACACTATTCTGCGCTTCAGAACTAAATATTTTTGTGAAGAATTCATCTAAATTTTTTACGTTCCACCAGCCATCCATATAACTTTCTCCAAGACCCAAGGCACCATAAGAAAAAACTCTTCTATATATATTTTCATTATGAACTTGTATATCCCAAGAATTTGAACCATTAATTTTTATTCCTGCCTTAGCTAAAATTTGTTCTGCCTTCTTCTTATATCTATTTTCGATCATAATATTTTAAAAAATAGGTTATATATAAATCTTATTTTCTTGTATAAAATATTTTAAAAATGTGAAACAAGCTCTTTCAAAAACCTTTATTAATACCCTTGTCTTGATACAATTATCAATCAATATTTTGTAAAAAAGAGGAAATGGCAGAAATTTTAACAACAGTTTTTTATCCCGCATTAATCGGGGGTTTGGGAGGATGTGCAAGGGGTTTAGTTGGCTTGCTAAAAGCATTAAGTTTGCGAAGAAAAATTCTCTGGAACTATTACGCTATAACTGTTTTAGTTGCTGTTGTTATTGGTGCCTTTGTAGGAATAATCTTTAATTTTGATTACAGACTTGCATTGCTTGCTGGGTATGCAGGCACAGATATTCTTGAAGGAATTTACAAATCTTTTAAAGTTGAAAAAATATATTTAAGAAAGGGAAAATAAAATGAAGTGGAAAAAATTACCATATTGGTTAAGAGGAGGAACTGTTACAATTTTAGTTTATTTTGTAATATCTATAATTTCACTTATTGAGTTTCAGATTAATTATAGAAATAGTGATATGGGCACTATAGGATATGGGATTATAATCGCATCTGGATTTATCATACTTATTATTTTTGGATTTGAATCTTATGAAAGATTAGCTACCTTTGCTAATGATATTATCTTGACCAGACATGAGTTATCCCCACTGATTTTATTTATTATTATAAACTCAGTTATTTACTTTGTATTTGGCGCATTAATTGGTTTTCTAATTGAAAAGATTAAACCAAGAAATAAAAAATAAACACAATGTAAAAAATGACAACTCAAGAACAACTTTTTGATTTTATTGTTGAGGCAAGAAGACGCGGATTTAATGACAGACAAATAAAGAAACTTCTTATCCAATATAAATGGCCAAAAAAAGTGGTTGATGATGCTTTTATAAAATTACATCCAAGATTTAAGTTTAAGAATCAAGTTTGTATATTTTTATCAAACGATATTCTTCTATTGCTGGAAAAAAGGGCAAAGAAAAACATGATGACTCTTAGCGAATTGATTGAAGATATTTTACGAAAGAGTACTATAAGGACAAAAACAGGAACATCTTCCATAAGCAGTAAGGTTGATGACACACTTGTTTCCATTTTCTCAAGAGAAAAAAGAGGAACAAAGAATAAAAGGAAAAAACATAAGAAATAAAAAACAATAAAAAATTTATCCTCCTTAGTTTACAATAACTGTTCCTTTCATATAAGGATGAGGTTTGCAATGATAATCATAAGTTTCTACCATTGTGAAAGTATGCTCATAAGTTCCATCTTTAGTAAATAAAAGAGAATCTAATCCTTTTCCAGAATCAGAAGTTACAGTATGCCCAATATTATCTTTGTTTGTCCATATCACCGTATCTCCAACATTAATTTCAATTGTCTTTGGAGTGTAATCATAATTTTGTATTAAAACTTCTACTGTCCTAGGACTAGTAGAATCAGCAGTATTATCATTAGCGTTACCATTAGGATTATTTTCTATAACCCCTGAAGGTAAACCGTCCTCATTATTATCGGTATTAGATTCTGGATTTTGTTCAAAATTAGAATTATTAAAAAAAACAAAATAACCTGCAATTAGAACAATTATAATTATCACCACGCTTATGGTTAATATTTTATTCATATCATATACCTTTGTATTAATGAATCTTATTCGACAATAAACTTTCCAAACATGCCGTTTGCTCTATGCTGCCCAACACTGCAATAATATGCATATTCTCCTTTTGCACTTGCAACAAATTCAACAGAATCTGAACCGCCTGCACTAAGTCTCTTAGTTGCAACACTAAATTCATCTATCACAAAATCATGAAAACCTTCTGAACTTGAAAATTCTATTCTTATCTTATCACCTTCTTTAACTCTTATTTCGGGATTTTCAACGCCATCAATATAAAACCTTAAATTTGAACCGTCCACAACAAAAACTTTTACATTTCCATTATTGTCATTTACGTTATTATCATCATCTAAATTTGGATTATTAACAACACTTCCAGTTGAGCTGTTATTATCATTAAGAATAAAAAACCCGGCAATTAGGACAACAACCAAAACAGCACCAATAATTAATGTTTTATTTACCATATAAAACACATGAAATAAAATTCATTTATAAACTTTTGTATAATTGAATATCATTAAACAATAAACTAAACAGAATTATTTTTGTTTTTTCCATTTATTATATAAGGTAAATCCATCCTTTCCATTCATAAATACAACAAAAGTTGCAATAGCTAAACCAAAATCTCTTATACCGAGATCACTAAACCCAAGTGAAAAGGAAATAATAAAAAGATGTATCGATAAAAGTAAGGCAACTATTCTAGTATAAATACCAAATAAAAGAAGCAAACCAAAACTTAACTCAAATATAGAATTAAACATAACTATCTTCTCAGCTGTCAAACCCAATATTAAGGCAAAATCAGGAACAAATCCTTGCCAAGATGCATTATTTGTAAGCTGTTGATATCCAAAATAAAGAAAAATCAAAGACATGCCTATTCTCAAAACAGGTTTGGCATATTTCTCTAAAACATTTGTCACTTCTTTTATTATATAACTCATATAACTATAGAAGAAAAAGGGTTTTTATTTTTATTGTTTGTTATTTTTAACCAACATTAATTCTAACAGATTTATTTACATCCATTCCTTTTATATCCAAACTTGCCTTAGCGTACCAATTGATTCTTGAACTTGTTCCAGATAAAATCTGAGCAGATTTTATTAAAGTATTCATTACGGGGCTTCCAGTAATTCTCGTTAGAACATCTGTAGGAATTTTTATTTTAAACGGATAACTATATTCCCCTATGGGATATTGTCTTTGCCCATGAATTGGTTGTTCGAAATCAAAAATAGTAGAAGTTCTGGAATCTCTTCTCTTTTTTCCAGATAAATCTTTATTATAACTTGTGCTATTAACATTTCCGAGAATTCCAACATTTAGAGATTTAACTTCAACAGGCTTTTTTATCTTTAAAAAAACTTGTCCCTCAACAAAATCTCCTGGAGAAAAATTATAATTTGGCAACCTAATCTCTATTTTTGCTTTGCTTCTACTTATAAAATACATAATAATAAATAACAATATTAAAGCAGCAACAACCCCCATAATAATATAAGCGAGATTCATATTGTGATTCAGTTTTTTTTATTTATATACTTTTACAAATTTATACTTTAAAGTATTCAACACATTTTTTCATTAAATCAAAAAGATAAACAAAGCTCCTGTAATAGCAACAATCACCCCGTAAATCAACATGACTACAATCGTTTTTTTTATTATTTTCCCCTCTTGTCCTTTTAAGCCAACTGTTGCACTTACAGCTAAGATATTATGAATCGCGATCATGTTTCCAATTGCTCCACCAACAACTTGCAATGACAAAATTATTATTAATGAAAAACCAAGAGCTTGTGCTGTTTCGGCCTGTAATGCCCCAAATAAAAGATTAGAGACAGTATTGCTTCCTGCAATAAATGCTCCAAAGCTTCCAATAAAAGGAGAAATAAAAACATAAAACTTTCCTAAAATACTTGCAATTAATCCTGCTAAAAGAAGAGGAATGCTCTCAATAGAATAAGCATTTTGCCCAGAATTAATTATTAACTGAACTAATGCAAGAGCAAAAATCAATGAAATTAAAGGATATTTTATTCTATGCAAGGCATTGTTTAATGAATTCCTAATCTCTTTCTTATTAATCTTGTAGATAATAATGCAAATAAAGCTTGTCAATAATAAATAGAACGAAGGAGTAAATAAAGGAAGGAATTCAAAATTAATATTAGTACCGAATATTTCCAGCCAGTTAATTTTAACAGATTTTACTAAGTTTGATAATAAGGGAATCGCTCTTGTCAAAAGCAAGAAAAAAACAATAATAAAATAAGGCAGCAACGAAAGCATATTATTGAAACTAATTTTAAATTTTTTGTGTGCACTTTTAATAAATCCTTGAAAAGTCAAGATATTTTTTGGAACAAAAAATCCTTTACTCACAATGAATCCAATAAAAATTAAACCAATTAACCCCCCCATGATGGAAGGAAGCTCGGGCCCAATAAACCAAGCAATTAAAAAATAAGGAACGATGAAACCAAGCCATGCAAGCAAAGCAAAAGGCATAATATCAAAAAATGCCTTTCTTTTTTCTTTTTTACTTAAGGATTTAACAGAACTAATAACAAGGAAACATAGAGCAACAGGAATAATTATGCTACCAATTAAATGAAATAATGCGACATGCTTAGCTATTTCCTCAAGAACATTTCTTGTTATGCTAAATCCTTCTAAACTTCCAATTCCAAGCAATATCGGCAAACCAGCTGCACCAAAACTCACTGGCGTTGAATTTGAAATTAAAGAAACTATAACAGCTAAAAAAGGGGCAAATCCAAGAGAAACAAGTAGTGGAGCTGCAATTGCAGCAGGCATACCAAACCCTGCAACACCTTCAATCAAAGCACCAAATAAAAAGGCAATTATCAAAACCTGAATTCGTATATCTTTAGAAAGGGAAGATAAAAATTCAGTTATTTTTCTCATATGACCATTTTCCTTTAATAATTCAATAAGAAAGATAGCGCAAAAGATAATTAACATTATCTCAATTGTAATCAAAAAGCCCTTGATAAATGAAACCGCAATTAACACAATTTCAAGTTTCCATAAAAGATAAACAATAAAGAAAGTTGCAAGCCAGGTTAGAGGCATGGCTTTGATAGCAGGCATTCTAAATATTATTAAAAGAACCAACAATAACAAAAAAGGAATTAATGCAATTAATCCAAGAATAACTTCATTTATCATCTAAAATATATTTTAACTATCTAATAATCGCTAATACACCTCTTAATAAAAAGTAGTGAAATCAATTAATATAAGTTTCTGTCTGTAACAATAAACAAAGAATAAATCAACTAAACCATTAAACTAATGTCATTACAAAAATAAAAAAGTAGATAATTGTAATAGAAAGCTGTTAAAATTATCTTAGATAAAGATTTAGGTTAAAGAGTGTATTAAAAATCAAAAACCCAAACAAAACAATTTTAAACAAAGAAGTCTTTTCCTATATAATTCAAAGAGAACAAAAAATGACATCAAAAAATAAATTCCAAAAGAAAAAAGTAATTCTGAAAAGAAGAAGAAATCCTGTTATTGCCTTGGCTCAAATAGAATATTTTGATATCACAAAAAGACACAATCTTGAGAAAATAAAGAGATATATAAGGAAGGCCAAGAAAGCTAAAGCAGATATAATCTGTTTTCCAGAAGGATGTATACATAAAGATGAGTTGCTTAACAAAAATCATAAAATTGTTAAGGAAATAGCTGAAGAATGCAAAAAGAATAATATATGGTGCATAGTTAATGAGGACATGAAAATAAACGGGAAACCTTACAACACTTCAATACTAATTGATAGGCAAGGAAAAATAGTGGGCGATTATAAAAAGATAAATCTTTATGGTGACAAAAAGGTTAAACCTGGAAAGAAGATTATTGTGTTCAAAACAGACTTTGCTAAGATAGGGATAGTGGTTTGTTGGGATATAGCTTTCCCGGCGCTTTTTAAGAAAATGAAATTAAAAGGTGCAGAAATAATATTTTGCCCTTCCCAATGGTGGTACGATGCTGGAACACATAAAAGAAACCACAAAAGAAGGGAGATACAGATTTTAGAATCAATGGTTTTAGCAAGAGCATATGAAAATGTTTTTTTTGTCGCAATCTGCAACCCGATTTTAAGTTCAAAATTCCAGGTTTCTTATACTGCGATAGCATCACCAACAAGAATTATAAAAAGGCTCGTTGGCAAGGAAGGCATGATAACGGCTAAAATAAATCTCAATAAGATAAAAAAGATAGAGAGAATAATCAATGCTTAGCTTCTTAGCACAATACAAAAATAAGAGTAAATTGCCACCACATTTCAAGATAGATAATTGTAAAACAGCTGCCTTTTTAAGGCTATTACAAGCGATCAAAGCCTTTACATAAACAATTTAAAATTTTAATGTAATAATTAACTGAGTTGTATTATAATGGATATATAGGATGAAAGTAACAATAATGGATATATAGGATGAAAGTAACAGCATTGCTTTACAATCAATCAACAATTATCTTTTTATCTTGCTCTTAAGAAAGTCAAGAGTTAATCCTATAAGTTTTTCCCTTTC
>CAZOFF010000027.1:8516-9304 GCA_964579165.1 Candidatus Woesearchaeota archaeon | reverse complement strand
CCTTTTTTAGAATGAAACTCGGAATAATAATTAGCACAAGTGAACCAGAAACAGTTTGGAATGTTTATAGACTAGCTAACTTCGCTTTAAATGAAGGAGATAAAGTAAAAGTTTTTCTATTGGCTAGAGGAGTGAAATCCGAAATAGGAAGCAAAAAATATAATGTTAAAGAGCAGATTTCCCAATTTATTTCTAAAGGCGGAGAAATATATGCTTGCGGAACTTGTTTAAAATCAAGACAGATGAATAGCAAAGATACTTGCCCACTTTCTTCAATGAAAGAGTTATATCAAATAGTCAAAGAATCAGATAAAGTTTTAACTTTTGGATAAATGTTATTACTAAAAATGGAACACTTAGGTTCTTATTTTTTACACAAATTATCCCTCATCAAATATAGTATTTCTAAGAATTGAAGATAACTTTTGGATATCTAAGGAATGAATAAGAAAGGTATTTCTATAAGCACATTTTCCATAACCCCTTCTCCTATTTTGTCTAGTGTGCTTTGTTGTTTTATTTTTGGAAAAGGGGCTAATGTTGTAGAAGTTGTTCCATCTTTCATATAAAGAGTATAAACGCCGTCAGACCCCATACCATGGTATCTAACATTAGGGTTAATTGGCTGGTATTGGTTAATTGGTGGGTATTCTTGCTCTACTTGCTCCATCCTTGCAATTTGGCTTTTTCTTGAAATGTATTCATTATGAGCACAACTTCCAAGATATAAAGAACTAATTAATCCAATTCCAAATACTGCTTTTTTAGCTAAATTTAGCGGATTATTT
>CAZOFF010000027.1:1670-8506 GCA_964579165.1 Candidatus Woesearchaeota archaeon | reverse complement strand
AAGAGTATGAACGCCGCCACCCATCCCATGGTATCTAATATTATGGTTAATTGGCTGATATTCTTGCTTTGCTTGTTCTCTTCTTGCAATTTGGCTTTCTCTTGAGATGTATTTATCATTATGTGCACAACTTCCAAGATATAAAGAACTAACTAATCCGATTCCAAATACTGCCTTTTTAGCTAAATTTAACGGATTATTTCTCATATTTATGTTGGGTTGTTATTGCTTATAAATATTACTGTTTGTGTTAAGCCAAAGTTCATAAATTAACATTTTGCATTCGTTTCCACTCGTGATATTTTCTGGATTGATAATAGAGGAAAACAACCCTTAACCCTAATTATTGACGATGTTTGGATTATTAATTTACTTTTATTTATTTGCGACTAAGAAGCAGTATATTTTTAAGATAAGTTTTTAGTTTAATCAAGATTCAAGGTTTACTTAATACAAAAGTAAATATACCCATTATAAATATGCGCTTGCCGGGAGTCGAACCCGGCTCACCTCGTCTTTGCCTTCAGGTTTTCCTAAGGAAAGGGAGACCGTTCGGGAAACCTTGGTTTCCCACGTTGGCAACGAGATATTCTACCGATAAACCACAAGCGCGCGAGGACCTCTAACAACTAACGTATTTTAGTAAGATATTTGGTTTTTAAAATATTTGTATCAAGAACATGATAATATTTAGCAATAAAGCTTAAAAAATAAGGAGTTATATGAAACTTATGAGAAAATAATTAAATAGAATGTTTAAACATTGGACAGAGAAAAGAGAAACTGGCGTGTATGAACAGAAGATTGTTCATACTTTAAGTGGAGATGGCCATAGTTTTGATATATATTGAACGCTCTAAATTTAGTTAGACCGAAAGGTATATAAATACAAAAAGTATACTTTTAGTATGCAACTTAGAATTAAAGAAGAAACACATCTTGCAATGACAAAGCTTAAAGAACAGCTTTTGCTAGATTCTTATGACGATGTTATTTGGCATTTTATTGAACCTTTTTTACCCTTATCTAATTCAAGTGAAAGTTTAAGAAGAGAAGCTTTAGAGGAGTTTAAAAAAGGAGAAACAATTTCTTTTGATGAGATTTTAGTTGAACATGAAAAAGATTGAGTTCTCTTCAAAAGCAAAAAAGAAATATTTCAAATTGCCATTTAATATAAGAAATGTGATTAATACTAAACTAAAAGATTTACAGAATGAAAAAAGAGTTGATATTAAAAAATTGCAGGGTTATAAAAGTTGTTTCCGATTAAGAATCGGGGGGTATAGAGTTTTATTGGAATTACAAGAGAATACCTGGATTGTGTTTGATATAGATACTAGAGAAAAAGTTTATGGTTGATGGCCCTGAAGAGAATCGAACTCCTGACTACTCGGTGTAAACGAGTCGTTTTGCCACTAGACTACAGGGCCTTGCAGATTTACGAAAATATAATCAATTAATACCTTTTAAAGTTTATCTTATTCATTCCTTATTGTTAACTTCAAGTTAAACTCAATAAAAAAATCGGCTAAATATAGAAAGGGGCAAAAACTTATTTTCCGCCCAGAGCATTTAGAACATCATTGCAAAATTTTTCAGTATTCTGGATGTTTCCTCTTACATCAGTTATGCAAATGTCAGAAATTGGAATCTGTATTAAAATAGGAAATCCTGCATTTTGTGGAGTACGTTGCCATTTTGCTTGTTCAGTTGCTTGGTTTCTAAGTTGAGTCACAGCTTCAATAGCTTTTTGCAAGGGCATACCATTAATCGCAGTTACTAAAAGGTTCATATCCATTATTGCATATTCCATTCTTGCTATAGGATCACGAGATTTATATAGTCCACATTCTCCACCATCCCATGCTAATTGTTTACCATAAATTGTATATCCCATATTAACTACAGGGTAACAACAATCTTTATAAATCTTTAGTTCTTTTAGTTTTTGCCCCTTTATTCTCTTAACTGATGGTGCTTCACACTCAATACGCCGATTTTTTTACTTTTAATTTTTCCTCCGCTTCGCTACGGAACGTTGCACTAAATTTTAGTCCTTAATGGGAAAGTTTAACGGGACTTAACCGATTACGAAACCTTGCAGGTTTCTCCGTCCAGATTTTGTCCCATCTCTGAAAAATAAACTTCTCTTAATCCCGATGTTCATTTCAATTAATTTGGAATTGCATTACTTGAATAAAACGAGTTTGTCGCCTAAACTGAAAAACTGCATTTAATGTCATATGCGTAGTAACCTTTATAAGCCAAGAATTTTTAAATTTATTATAATGGCTAAAGAAAATTCTAAGGAAGCAAAAGAACACAAAGATAATAGTTCAAAAAATGATTCTAATGAAAATAAACCAGAAGGAACAGGCATTCCGGGGATGGAGACAAGTGGGAAATATACAATAGGCAACCAACCTCCAGTGGACAATTCTAATCAGATAAAAAAAGAACTCGAAAAAGCCAAGGATAAATTAGAAAAACTTAAAGGATTTATTATAAAAAAATATTCTTATATTCAAGCCATAGGAATTTTACCCCCACAGGCAATTCAATTTTTTATTGAAGAAAAAGAAGTTCCGAAAGAAACAGAAAAACACACACATCTTTTTATTATAATTCCCGAAGAAAAAATTAAAGAAACCCCAAAAATAAAAAAGGATTTAATTGAATATATTGAAAAAACAAAAGAAAAAATTTGGATTCAAATAAAAACTCCTGTTGATATTTGGGAATCTTGTCTTGATAGCAAATTTGATATTGCTGCAGGTATTTCAATGGCTTTTCCCCTCCATGATAAAGGTATTTTAGGAGCATTAAGAGTTGCACAAATTCATAAAAATCTTGTTCTAAGAAAATTTGACAAATATGTTGTTTCTTATGTTATTGCTGGTAGTCTTGTTAGAGGAGAAGCAGTGAAAACATCAGATATTGACGTATTTTTAGTTATTAATGACACTGATGTTAAAAAAATGCCAAGACTTGAACTTAAAGAAAGATTAAGAAGCATGATATATCAATATGTTGGCGAAGCTGAATCTTTAGCAGGTGTAAAAAACCAATTATCTCCTCAAGTCTATTTGCTTACTGAATTTTGGGAGGCTGTAAAAGATGCTCATCCAGTTATGTTTACTTTCATAAGGGATGGAATTCCGCTTTATGACAAAGGAACTTTCATGCCATGGAAAGCCTTGCTAAAAATGGGAAAACTTAAACCTTCTCCGGAGAGTATTGATATGTTTATGTCGATGGGAGATAAAACTTCTGTAAGAGTTAAAAGAACACTACTTGATTTAGTTGTTGGGGATATTTTCTGGAGTGTAATAACTCCCAGCCAAGCTCTTTTAATGTTATATGGTTTGCCACCCCCAAATGTTAAAGAAACTGTTAGAGAGATGAAAAATATATTTTATGATAAAGAAAAAATGTTAGAGAAGAAGTATATTGATATCCTTGAGAAAATTGCAATAAAATACTTTAAAGGTTATGAACATAAGAAAATAAAAGAAGTTAGTGGAAAAGAGGTGGATGAATTGCTTAAAGATGTAGAAGATTACCTAAAAAGACTTAAAGAATTAAGGGAACAAATTGAAAAAAAGTCACAAGAAAGAACAATAGAACAAATTTATGAAGATGTGACTAATTTATTACAGGCATTATTTGGAAGAAAGACAATAAATATACTTGTTAAGAGTTTTGAAACAGAATTAATCAAAACAGGAAAATTTCCTCAACAGTCACTTAGAACTTTGAAAGATGTTATCAGTGCAAGAGCTGATTTTAAGAAAGGAAAATTGGATAGCCATAAAGTAGACCAAGCAAGAAGAAATGCTTCTATCCTAATTAATGGGTTGGTTGAATATAATCAGAGAAAAGATTTAATAGAATTGAATAAGAAAAGAATAACAATAAACTATTATGATAGACACGATAAAAATCAAAAATTGATTGCCGAATTATTTGTTGCAGGAGGAGAGATTTTTTTAATGCTCGATCAAGGAAATATTATCAAAAAAATTACAGACAAAATTCAAGATTCAAATAGTCAAGAAATGCAAAAGTCAGTTGATAACCAAAAGCAAGCGAAACACAGCGAGATTAATCCAAGAATATTTGAGTTAATAAAAAAAGAACTCGGAGATTATGAGATTGTTTTGTAATAAAGAATGATTTATAATCCTTAAAATATTCTTGTCATAATGAAGATAGTATATAAAATAACTTAGTGATAAATTTAAAAAGAATTGTTTTTTATTGCTAATATGGGTTTTAAAGATTTGCAAGCTTGGGTTAGGGGGGGTGTCATCGGGTGTATTGTTGCTATAATTATTTTCATTGTAATTTTTTTAGTGGGAGGCCCATATGCGGTTTACATCTTAGGTTGGCCACTTAGGGGTTTTTCATTTATCTTTGAGCTGCCTTTTTTTCGATCTTTTTTAAATTCTTTACTTCCTTTAATTCATAATGACCTAACAATAGTTTATATCTCATCGCTTTTCGCTTTTATCTTTTGGATAATCTTAGGATTTACCCTTGGGGCATTTATTTGGGGAATATATGAAAAAGCAAAGAAACAACAACGAAATTTTGTAATAATATTAATTGGATTGATATTCGGTTTGGTAATAATAAATTTTCTTTTAAGAACAATTTTATTAATAATCTTGGGTGTTAATTTTGGGTCAAAAGTCCCTATGCTTGTGACATTATCTATTTCGGGTTTATTTGGAACATGGATTGGTTGGCTTTTAGGAAATAAGAAAACCAAAAGATAAGCTTTAAAAACCGGTTTTTTCTTTGATAAATAGTAATTAAAAAACAATTGTTGAAAATAATAATTTAATAAAATGAAAGGTATGGTTGTTCAGTTTAGAAGAGGAAGACACACTGTTGATGAAAGACATTTTTTACTAGACTTTGGCTCAAAGAATAGGACCGAAGCTGAAAAACTCGTTGGAAAAGATGTTGAATGGAAATCACCAGCAGGAAAAATAATAAAAGGAAGAATAGCAAGTGCACATGGTAATAACGGAATTGTAAGGGCCATCTTTGAAAAGGGCTTGCCTGGACAATCAGTAACTACACCAGTTGAGATTGTAACTGGAGGAAAAAAATAATGAAAGGTTTAAATCAACAGAAGGCAAGTGAATCAAAACATATGCATATACCCTCACTTCTTGAAGATAGTGTTTCTGATGAGGATGATTTTATAATTGATATACAATTAAGAAGACAAGAAATAGTTAAGCAATTAAATGGTATACAAAGCCTTGAACAATTTAATAAATACACTAAAGAAGTTCGTTCTTGGAGATTAAATTTAATTGAGTGTGCAAATAAAATGTCTATTGATAAACAAAGATATACCCCTTTTTTAAATGAAATTGACGAAGTTTTAAATGCTAAAAGAACTTATTTTAAATATTCAAAAAAATTAAATAATTTAAGAACAATGACAAAAGCGTAAAATGACAGGATTAAGAAAAGCAAATGCATACTCCAAAAGACCAGTTACACCTTATACAAGAAAATCAAAGAAAAAGGGGAAGTCTTTCATAAAAGCTGTTCCACCGCAGAGTGTTGTCAAATTTACAATGGGTAGTGAAGCCCAATTTAATAAGGGAGAATATCCTTTTCAATTATTGGTTGTTTCAAATGAGCCAATAAAGGTACAAGTTAGAAGTAATGCCTTAGAATCGTGCAGACAATTTATTAATAAAAAGATGGATAAGAGTTATCCAGGACAATATTTCTTTAGAGTTCTTCCATATCCGCACCATATTCAAAGAGAAAACAAAATGTTAACTGGGGCAGGAAGCGATAGAATGCAAACAGGAATGCAATTATCATTTGGAAAGGCTGTTGGAAGGGCGGCGATTGTAAATCCCAGTGGTGGATTGTTTTTTATGGCTATAACTAATAAAAAAGCAGAAGCTTTTGCAAGACATTTATTTAAACAAATAAAGTCTAAGCTTCCATGTGTGACAAGAATTGAAACGGTTGAGAATGGAATTAAGATTTAATTCTTTTAAAAACCAGAATAATCTTTAATCTGCCCATAAAATTTTGTTCTATAAGATAAGTCTACTCTGCCAGTTAATTTTCCCAATTGAGATTCTATAGTTAAAAATTCCTCTTCAAAACTTAGTCTTTGTTTTCTTGGAAGAGTTATCAAAGTCTGCATTGTTGCTTTTAATTGTTTTAATCTTTCAGCGTCGATTGCTCTAAGATTTTCACTTGTTGCAATTGGAAAATAATCCGTTATTTCTTGTAACATAAAACTATTAATTCTTTGGCATTTTTAAACATTGTGCTTATGTGTTCCCTATATAGTAGTTACAGAATAGAAAGATTTATAAACCTGAAAGTATAGTATTTTTTATGGAAGAAACATACAGTGTTTACGATGCTATAAGAAACATAAAAGAAAAAGGGTTAGTTGGAGCTCTAAAAGAGGACTGGAAACAAACACGAGAAGGCCCGATATTTACACTTCCCAGAATTGTAATGAATGATATAGGTATTGACGAAAACGAATTACGTAAAAATAATGATTATGTGGGTATGTTTATAAATAGTGGCACTAAATTAGTTGCTTATCCTTTATCTATTATTTTTGGGATGTTTTCTTGTTTTTATAGAAATAAATTTAGACAAGATTTAAATAAAAGAGCCAAGGATTTAACATTAAAAAAATATAAACCGTTAAAAACACAGGAAGGAGAACAATAAAATGTCAATATTTAGAAAAGGAAAGAAAAAAACAAATAATGATCCAAGAAATAAAGACAGAGAAGTCAGTCTTTCTTTACTTTTAGGTCCGCAAATTG
>CAZOFF010000027.1:0-1570 GCA_964579165.1 Candidatus Woesearchaeota archaeon | reverse complement strand
CCAAGAAATAAAGACAGAGAAGTCAGTCTTTCTTTACTTTTAGGTCCGCAAATTGATGCGGAAGGCAGAAGATCTTCTTTGTTAGGTGTTAGAGGCTTAGCTACTGCTAATTTTGCAAGAACAGCGGATTATGGCGGCAAACAGGCAATAGACGCTGCTTATGATGTTAATTACAAGCTTGCTTTGGAAAATCCTGATTCTTATCTTTCAAGGATTATATCTAACGGATTACTAGAAAGTGAAAAAAAAGATAAAGATGGAAATTCAATACCTTTTTCGGGAAATATTTCAGCAGATTATATTTTATCACAATCCGGCAAGATTTATGAAGAAGCTATTGATTCAATTAAGGTTTCAGATGTTCTTAGTTTGTTAAGATTACCTCCTAAAAATTATGGAGAAATGACAAAATACGCAGATCTCTATATGGATGAATTAAAGGAGAAAGATAAAGATGTTTATAAAAAACTCAAATCATTGTATTTAACTTCATCTTACAAATCGGGGGTATTAGAATCAATGACACAATATAACAATGCTAATACTATGAGAGGATTAGAAGAATTAGTAAATCCTGCTCCTAAAGAAGATAAAGGTTCTGAAGAGAAAGAAAAGAAAAAATAAAATGACAAGATATGTAGAGATAGACTACCCTAATTGTTCTGTTAACATTGTTACTCCAAGTTCTAATTCAGATTCAAACAATTCTTTTGATTGGAGAGTAGCAGTTTAATTGAAGAGTTAAGTATTAGAAGATTAAGTAATGAAGAAGTTGTAAGTTTAGAAGATCATTTAAAAAGAAATAAAAAATTGTTAAGAATAGAAGATACAACTGGAGATGAAAGCTTTCTTGATGTAACTCGTGGTACTTTAATTAGACTAAGTTATCCTTTTCCACAGTATGTTGGTAAGGAGGGAAGACGTTCAATAGTATTAAATGTTTATGGAACTAAAGATACAGTTCAAGCTACTTATAACTCTTTATCTAAAATTAAAATATTTTCAGAATTATTTTAATAGAAATAAATAATTTTTTATTCTCTAAGCCCCCACAATATCTTTTACAAGTTGTGTCATAACTTGCATGAATGCTTCTGTCTTTGCTTGCCAGTTATCTATTTCTACACCCTTAAGATCAGTTACTTCTCCGTGTGCTATCTTCTTATGTAAGAAATGTAAATCTCTATAATCTGTAACATATTTCATTTTTAGTTTTCCTGCATCTACAAATGCTTCTTTAAGATTTATAGGAATATGTTCCGGCGAAGGAGGTAAACAATTTGCTGCAATTAAAGCAGCATGAGCAGAATCAACCATTGCCCAATACAAACCTTCAATTGCATTCAACTCTGCAACCTTGCTTCTTGAAAAATGTAAGGGGGCTCTTTTTAATGAGTTATAAATTGCTTCTGGAGTTGATTTAATCTTGCCTTTAACTAACAAGAATTTTAATGGCTCAAAAAAACCTCCGAAGTCAATTATTGATTCACCATATCTTATTACATTTATAACAACAGGATCACCTTTCATTAAATCTTCCCACCATGTGCTTAATTTAATTGTATTAATA
>CAZOFF010000026.1:0-10040 GCA_964579165.1 Candidatus Woesearchaeota archaeon | reverse complement strand
ACACAGACTTCAGCAGAACCCGAGAGATCCCCAGTTCGAATCTGGGCGCGGGGATGTTTTTAATTTAAATAAATACAATTATTATCATGACATGCCAAGTGTAGAAGAAATACTAAAGACCTGCGAGGAAGCTTTTTCAGATTCTATAACCAAAGAGGGCTTTACAAGAACAAACATTACTCCTCTCAAAAGAAGAATTCTAAAAGCCCTAAAAACCAAAGAGTTCTTTGGATTATATTCAAAAAAAGGAGAAATGGGTATTACTTTTGAAAGCCCCCAGCATAAAGATTTTCAGTACATAACTTATGCTGTTAAAGGACAAAGTTAACTCTTTTTTAGCAATATCAAAAACACACTCCCTACTAAAGTGGGAAGTTATCTGTCAAGTGTTCTTGACATATTAAGTTATAACTTGATTTACACAACACAAACCCTTAAAAAGGCTTATTTCCAATAAAATGTGTCAGACATTAGCGGAAGTTGTTTAAAGATTTCTAGTTAGTGAATCTGCATATAGAGAAATGAACGGAGGACAGAATGAAAATTTACGTAGGTAACTTACCTTTCAGCACAACTTTCGAAGACTTGAAGAAGCTATTTGGAGAATATGGAGATGTTAGTGAAGCAACAATCATAGCAGACAAGTTTTCAGGAAGATCTAAAGGATTCGGATTTGTAACAATGGACGATGATGAAGCTGCTAAAAAAGCAATTTCAGAACTTAATGGCAAGGATTTCAGCGGTAGAGAGCTTAAAGTTTCAGAAGCTAAACCACTAGATCCAGACGCACCAAGAAGACCATCATCATCAAGACCACCACAAAGAAGAAACTTTAATAGAAGAGAATCAAGATACTAATAATAATTTAGTACTTTGAATCAATAATTTTTTTATTTTTTATTTAACTTTATTTTTATCTTTACTTATATTTTTTATGTATTAATCAGAGATTAACTAGAATTATTCATATTATTTATCTATCAATTTATTTTATTTCCTAGCATTGGCCTTGCTTTCATTAACACTTTTACCAGAATGATAAGTATGTTCTCTCACACTTCGTACATAAGCACCATGATATTTTTCATAAAGATATAAATTAGTATCTTTTAATGCTCTTAACATATCTAAGAAAGTTTGCTCAATCAAAGAAGTTGTAACAACAGAATTCATGAAAATTCCAGTAGATTCATGGAAATGTTTATCTCTATCCTTTAAAAATTGAATATATTCATTATAAGCATCAAAAATAGGTCTTTCTCCGATATGCTCTAACTTAATTTCAAGACAAAGAGCATTGGGATTCTTACCTTTTCTCGTGGAACCAATTCTATTAGACATTTTAACACCAAGTAAAAATAAAACCAGTTTATATATTTTTTTAAATTGCTCTCCTAATAACAAAATGATTTACCAAATATCTGGGGCTAAATAAATTCATTAACCCAATCATCTCGCCTTTATCAAACTTTTCTACTTGCCTAACTTCTTTAATCATATGAGACATAACAAACACAATTAAAAATCTTAACCCTGCACTGAGCACGAATACAAAAATTATTGCGGGCATACCCAAAATTGGAAATGTAAAAGAAGAAATTTTTCCCCCAACTATTGCACCTAAAAATATCCCTATTGCATTTAAGATAGTGTTATAGGCAATACACAAAGCCATCCTTTCTCTTGAAACAGCCTTGTAAATAAAAGTGTAAGATGAAAGATTAAGGCCTGCCCATATAAATCCAGAAAATAATTCAGTTGCAACCAAAAATAAAACTAATATAATCGCCTTAAGATTTAAGAAATAAGACACGCCCCATAAAAAAGGAATAAGCGCAATAAAGAAACTGGTTAATTTAATAGTTTCAACTTCTCCATATTTATCTGCAAATTTTCCCCAAAAAGGCATAAAAACCAATATTGAAACAGCAGAACTCATTACAATAAGGGTATAAATCGGATAACTAAAACCAAGATCTTTAAGCATGTAAACAGCAAAAAAAGGAGAAGCTATTGCAACTGCAAATGAAATAAGGGACATGAAAATAACAAATCTTCCAAAGTTATTTTGTGACATTCTTTTGGTGAATTGTAATAAACTAAAGTAATAACCATCAGTATACTGTATTTTTGGTTCATATTTTTTGGTGAATAAAAAAGTAGATATTGCTCTTCCAACAAAAGCTAAAAAGAAAATTATTGCAAAACCAAAAAATAACTTGCTGTTTGATAAACCTAAAATCCATCCAGCAATAAACATGCATACTATCGCCACTACTCCCGTAATCATGTTTCTTTTTCCAAAATAAGAAGAAGTATTTCTGGGAACAAGGTCCCTCATCCATGAACTCCATGCTGGTCCCGGAAAAGAACCCAGAATAATAATAAAACTATAAACCACCATAAGTAAAACTAAAGAATAAACTAAAGATAACTCTAAGAATAAATAAGAATAGCCGACGGCAATCAATGGAAGCCACATTAATGCTTGCAAAAGCACGCCAATTACAACGATTTTTTTTCTTGAATATCTTTCTACAACTTTAGAGCCAGGAAGTTGGGATAAACTCCCAAGCAAGTTAGGCAAAGAACTAAGCAAACCTATAAAACTGTTAGAAGCTCCTAAAAACAAAGCATAAGGAGTTATGTATCTCAAACCAAAACCATCCATCAATGAAAATGCGCTGCCTTCATAAATGCTAATTTTTCTTGACTTAGCTTTTAATGCTTCTTCTTTAGAATAATTATCCCTTTTTGATTTGCTTATTGAGTTTATTTTAGATATCCCCCCTCTTTTTTCCATATATTAAAATCTAAAATCAAATTTTTAAATCTATCCTTAAACAAAAAAATTAATGATAAATTAATAGAATTTTATAAGGGGGTATTAAAAAATATGCATTTTGTTAATTTTTTAGCAATTTATAATCTCTGCAATCAATTTCTATATCTCTTAATCTTAAGAATTAAGCTTACTTTAAGTATTTCTAAAGTTAAATCTTGCAAGAGTTTATCCTACACTTCCTTCTAAACTTATCTCTAATAATTTTTGGGCTTCTGCCGCAAATTCTAATGGAAGTTTACTAAAAACATCTTGACACATGCCATTAACAATTAAAGAAATCGCTTTTTCAGCGTTTATACCTCTTTGTTGGCAATAGAATAAAACTTCTCCATCAATTTTGGAAATTCTTGCTTCGTGCTCAATTCTGGAGCTAGAATTTTTATTCTTTATACAAGGAACAGTTATAGCAGAACAATTACTTCCTATAAGAAGTGAATCACAATTAGTATGATTTCTCGAATTTTCCGCATCACTCCCTATTTCTACTAATCCTCTATAAGTATTTTTGCCATGTCCTGCAGAGATACCTTTAGACACAATATTGCTTTTAGTATTTTTACCTATATGAATCATTTTAGTTCCTGTGTCTGCTTGTTGATATTTAGAAGTAAATGCAACTGAATGGAATTCACCAATTGAATTGTCTCCTAAAAGAATGCAACTGGGATATTTCCAAGTTATTGCAGAGCCCGTTTCAACTTGATTCCATGAAATTTTAGAATTTTTTCCTTCACATAATCCTCTTTTAGTAACAAAATTAAAAACACCCCCTTCTCCTTTTTCATTTCCTGGATACCAATTTTGAACAGTGGAATAATTTATCTCAGCATTTTCATGGCTAATTAATTCAACTACAGCAGCATGTAATTGATTTTCATCTCTTATTGGTGCAGTACAGCCTTCTAAGTAATTTACTTTACTATTTTTATCTGCAATAATTAATGTTCTTTCAAATTGCCCAACATTAGTTGCATTGATTCTAAAATAAGTTGATAATGGCATAGGGCATTCAACTCCTGGGGGGATATAACAAAAAGAACCATCACTAAACACAGCTGAATTTAGAGTTGCAAAGAAATTGTCGCCTATTGGTACAACTGTTCCAAGATACTTTTTTATTAATTCTGGGTGTTTTTCAACAGCCTCTGAAAAAGAACAAAAAATAATTCCAAATTCAAAAAGTTGCTTTTGGAATGTAGTTCCAATAGAAACACTGTCAAAAACAGCGTCGACAGCAATTCCGGATAGCAATTTTTGCTCCAATAAAGGAATGCCTAATTTATTGTAAGCGTTTAGAATTTCAGGATCAACTTCTTCTAATCTTCTAAACTTTTTTTTAGGTGCAGCATAATAGCTAATAGCTTGGTAGTTTATCGGATTGTAATTTACATTAGCCCATTTTGGTTTAGAACCATTAACAGGGTCTTCCATTTTTTGCCATTTATGATATGCTTTTAATCTCCAATTTAGCAACCATCTTGGCTCATCTTTTTGAGATGAGATAAATGCAATAACTTCTTCATTCAATCCAGGAGCAAGTTTCTTCTCATCAACATCAGTAAAAAATCCAGGTTCATATTTTTGAGAAATAATTTGCTCAAGTTCTTGCTGTTTCATTATAATAAATAAAGTTAACTATAGTTAATAAAATTTGCCTATCAAAAACTTTTGCATTAAAAAATCACGCCAAACCCCTTAGCAAATATCCAACTAAAAATGCTAAACCCGCAGCAACACTTCCAATAAGCAATGTTTCTAATGCAGCTCTTGTTTTTTGCTTTCCAATAACATCACCTTTAAAGTATCCCACAATCAAAAATGCAATTCCTGTAAGAATAAATGCAAATAAAAACTGGTTTTTTATAAGATAAGCATTTTTTGTTAGTGCTGCAAGAACAAAAGATAGAAGAGGAATAAAACCAATTAACAAAAAAGAAACAAAAGTTGCAAAAGCTGTTTTCATGGGAACAATCTTTTTTCTACAGTCATCTCTATCTTCAACAGATCTGGTAGACAAATAATTTGATACGGCCATTGAAAAACCATCTGCGAAAAGATTAGCAAAACCCAGAATAATAACAATACTTGAACTCAATGATGCTCCAACAACTCCTGAAACAACAGCAAAAGTTGTAACACTCCCATCTATTCCTCCATAAACAAATTCCGGAAGATATTTGTAACTTAAACTTTCTTTATTAAAATTAGTTTTGTTTGACTTTAATTTTTGTTTATTCATTTTACACTTAATCAATATTTAATATCTGTAAATCAAAAAATTCTACTGCATATGCGTTTCCCTCTGAATTAACATTAACTCTAAATCTAATTTGACAACTTGGAGCATCATCTGGCAAAGAAAATAAAATTAATCCAGGTTCACTAAATTCTCCAGGAGCAATTTCAATATCGCCCCCTTTTCCTTGTACAATCCAAGATTCAACTTCACTTTCACTTATATTACAATTTTTTATTAAACTAGGATCAGAAACAACAACTCCATAAGAAAAAGTTTTAATGGCAGAACTTCCAGATAATAAATTACGAATTGTAAAAGCAATCCCAAGATTATTATATTTAGGTAATTTAATTTTTACAAGTCTGGATCCAGGATACAGACAGATTTTTTTATCCACTTGAAATAATAATCCAATTGTATTATTGGATTGATAATCACCACTACAAGATTCTCCCATAGCAGACTTAACATGTTCATCGATACATTTAACCCCAACAGGACCACCACCAAAATCAAGTGTACAACCTTGCCAATTTGATAAAGGAATTCCTCTTAAAAGAAAAAAGACAAACAAAGCAATTACCAATAATATTACAAATGTGATTGTAATTAATATTTTCACACTCTTTTTCATATTTAAATAAATTAAAACTCCTTTTTATTACTTGCGATTATTTTTATTCACGCATAATTAATTGGCAGGAATTAACTCTGGTTCAAACCATGAAATTAAGCTTTTTAATCTTGTATAATCCTTATTTTTTTCTGGATGACTTGAAGATTTATATTTTTTCACGTCAACAATATTAGCCAAATTTCCTTTTCTTATATGCCTAATAAAAACATCATAAACCCAATCATTATTTTTCAAGCCTTGATTTTCTTGAGCTTCATCAAAAGATTGCAAAGAGGGAAATAATGAATGATTTTTATTCCAATAAACCAGAAAATCACCAGTAGAATCATGCAATCTAAACCAAAAAGGGATATCCTCTCCGTTATAAACAACTTTGTTTAATCTAATATTATGAAAAACAACATAAGCTCTATCCCAATCATCATTTAAAAGAGGAAATTTTTTATACCAAGGAAAACTAAAATCTTGGATGTTAATTTGATAATCTTGGATATTTTCCGCTAAATAAATATCTGGATCAGTTAAAATTTTAATTCTCTCAAAAAAGTTATCACATCCATGATTTAAATATAACTGACTTAAGTTTAACATAATAAAATTTACCATTAAGATTATATAAATTTTATTGCCTTATTTATCCCTTCTTTTCCGCATTCTTATTTCTTATTATTTCTTGACGATTTTTATGCAATGCAAAAAACACCCCATACATAAAAATAACTAAGTAAACAATACCTACAAGTATAAACATCAAAGTTAAGAAAGGACTATTATTAATTTGGTGTCCTAGATATGTTTGAAAAAATACTAATGGGGCTAATCCCAATAAAGTCCCTAAAGTAAAACTCTTGGTAGACATTTTAGTTAATCCTGCAATATAACTAAATATATCTGATGAAGTTAAAGGATTAATTCTCAAAAAGAAAATTGCTAATCCGCCGTATTTTTTAGAAAAATAATCAAATCTCTCTTTTTCTTCTATTGGAATTTTTTTTTCAAAATAATTTCTGGCTAAACTTCTTGCAAGAAAAAATGCAATTAAAGAACCCAAAATATTTCCTACTAAAGATAAAATTCCTCCTAAAAAACCACCAAACAGTAAACCCCCCGCAGCATAAAGAACTAAAGGGGGCATTGGAGCTATAACCACTTCTATTGTTGCTAAAAAAACAAATGCAACATAAGCAAAAACACCAAAAGAATTAACAAAATTAATAATAGGTTCAGGATCACTTGAAACAATAGAAAAAATCAAGCCGTTAGAAAAATATGAATAAAAAACCCATATTAAAGATATTAATAATAGAATTAAAATTAATGAATATTTCTTCCAGATTTTCTTAAAATAAGAAACCGCACTCTTTTTATTCATTAATAGAGTAAGGGGATTTTTTTTAAAAACCTTGTGATATGATGAAAAACACAGAAATATTTAAAAACAATGGGGTTATTTAAAAGTCAATAAAAAATGAGGTTGAAAAACTAATGGACGAAGACTTTGAAGAAGAGGTTGAAGAAGACTTCGATAAAGAAGAAGATGAATTCTTAGATGATTTAGAACTTGATTGAGGATTAATTTTATTTTCCTCCTTTTTTTATTTTATTCAACTTAAACTTAAATACTATAACTCTTCAAGCTTTGCAAATCTCTTAAAGTTTATTTGCTTCTAAAACAACGATATTATTCTCTTTATCCAATTCAATAAGTTCATTTTCAATTTCAAATTTTATCTCATTTATGCTTAATTTAAAAACAAATAAATTAGTTAAAGTTATAACTCTTCCATATCCAACGTCTATTCTTTCTAATTTTAATTCTTTAATTCTATCATCTCCAATAGATATAACCAGTTTGGATTCAGGAGAAATAATTAATCCTTGATTCCTAACGCTAATTTGGGCATCTAAATATTTCCCGTTAATTATAGCGGTAGCATTTTCTATGATTAAATCTGGTTGCTGGGGAATAAGATATAATTCATTGATAAGTTCAATCATATCATCTCCTATTTCTTGCTTGCATTTGCTTACAGGATACATTATATTATTTTCATTTTCTGAATGTTTAAATCCAAGAACATGAAACAATTCATGCAACGCAATATTTGGGGTTGGACAGTCAGATTCTCTGATTAAACTAATCTCCCCTTTTTGAATTACACTAAATAAATTAGTTTGAATAAGTCTTGTTGGTCCGCCTTCACCAGCTATAAACAAACCCTCTTCAAATCTCTGTTTCTCATTACAAGTGATTGAAATCAATTCATTATTTTCAACAGGATAAAAACTCACAATTGTTAAATTTTCAACTATTAAAAAAGAATCTAACATCTCTTTATTTTTATTAGATGGGCAATCATAAATTTTATAAGAAATTGCAGAACTTGGGAATCTTATATTCTTATGGAATTGTATTGAGCTATTTATATCAGAAAAATTAGAACTACCTGTAGTAAAGTTGGTATTCCCTCCTTTTATTATAAAATCCATGGAATCAAAAGGAACAAACCAATACATTCCTAAAAGAACGACTACAAGTAATATAAATAAAATACCAAAAAATGACTTATGCCCCATAATAATGATTAAAATTAGAGTAATATATAAAAGCTGTGTTGATTAGTAAAAAAAGTAAAATGTTTTTTTATTATAAGTAAACAAGAAGATAGTATTTTAACACCACAATGCTTTTAAAACATTATTGCTCAAATATTCCGTAAATAAATGTAATTAGTTACTTAAAAATTACAACAAAATATGGAAACAATAAAAACAAAAACATTTGCATTAAGCCTTTTTACTTTATTATCTCTAATTTTAGCATTAACTTTAATAGCATCTCAAGGGGGCAATTCATTTGTCTCCATTCTTGAGCCATTAAGTTCTAATCCAATAACAAAAACATTAGAGGATTCTACTTTTATCATATTTAGAGCTGAAAATTCTTATTGGTTTGAAGCAGCTGTTGTAGACACAGCAACACAATATGATACTGCTGATGAGTGTTATGCTGCTGGAGGAAAAGACTTTTTTTATAATAGCGGATTTCAAAACTATGTATGTATAGTAGAATTATGCAGATTAGGCGATGGTCTTGGAAATTCCTATGAAAAATTAAGCGATTATAAACTTCCAATAACAAGTGATCCTGATTCAAGATATGAATATGGATTTGAATGTAATTGGGAGAATAAAGACATCAAACATGAAGATGGTTATGGAGTTTCAGTAAATGTTTTAAATGAAATGAAAACAGACTTTGATGGCGATTGGCAAGGAGATTCATTATTCCTTGAAGCAAATGACGAAGATTATGAAGATGATGATAAAGATACAAAAAAGAATCGTTTATTACAAACCGACGAAATTACATGCTCACAATGGAAATGTGAATCTGGATTACTAAAAAGAACATGCACTTACCCTGACAAATTGGGCGGGATGTTGATATCTGAAACAAGTAGTATTTGTGGTGTATCTACAGATTCAGTACAAAACTTAGATGAAACAACAGAAAAACCAAGTTATTTAATTCCGTTAATTCTTATAATCTCAATAATTGCTTTATTATTAATAATTGTTTTTGCAAGATAAAACGAACAATCTTTTTTTTGTATTAAACTTTATTAAAGTTTCTGCAAGAAATCCGTTTGCTTTAGCTGACGGATGAATTGCGTTATATATTTATTTCTTGAATAATTATAAAAGTTGAGTTGGGATACCCAACTCTTGAAAGTAACAATAGTAGTTGTGACTTTCTTCTAATAAATCTTTCGGAGAACAAAAAAATGGAAAAT
The DNA here is from genome assembly GCA_964579165.1 of Candidatus Woesearchaeota archaeon. Lineage (GTDB taxonomy): Archaea > Nanobdellota > Nanobdellia > Pacearchaeales > GW2011-AR1 > CAZOFF01. The sequence goes on along the minus strand of CAZOFF010000026.1, from coordinate 522 downwards.
CAAATACAACTTAGTGAAAACTATGCAAATAAATATAAACATCACGACCACAGCGTTGGTAAGATGATGATGCACTTAGAATGGTGTACAAAGTACAGATATAAAATGTTTAGAAAGGATGAATACAAGAATTTAATAACTGCTTGCATAAGACGTGCAGCTTCGCTGCATCAAATTTCAATGATAGAGATTAATGTGCAAAAAGAACATATACATTGTATTGTAAGTGTTTCGTTTACTATCTCTGCATCAAAAGTGTTACAGTTGCTTAAAGGGATTTCATCAAAACTATTTTTTGAGTATCATGAAAGAGCTAGGTTGAGATATCCTAGAAGACATTTATGGAGTAGAGGTAAATTTGCATCTTCTGTTGGTTTTGTACAGCTTGATGTAGTCAAAAATTATGTAAGAACTCAGGATGAGCATCATTCAGGAAACTCCACACTTTAGTGTGGAGAGGATGTCATTTCTTTATTTATAGAGAAAGTTTAGATTTTTACAAGAAAAGGATAGTAGAAGATT
>CAZOFF010000025.1:0-11335 GCA_964579165.1 Candidatus Woesearchaeota archaeon | reverse complement strand
ATAGGCCATAATGTAAATGTTCATGATAAATGTGGCACTCCAATAGAATTTATTGAGACAGACCAATGGTTTATTAAGATTCTCGACAAAAAGAAAAAATTAATTGAACAAGGAAAGAAGATTAGGTGGCATCCTAAATTTATGTTTAAGAGGTATGAGAATTGGATTAAAGGTTTGGAATGGGATTGGACTATCTCAAGAGACAGACATTTTGGTGTTCCTATTCCTGTTTGGTATTGCAATAAATGTAAGGAAATGATTGTTGCAAATGAAAAAGAACTTCCCATAGATCCATTACAGATTAAAAAACAATGCCCAAAATGTAAATCTGAAACTGTTGCTGAAACTAAAGTCTTAGATACATGGGCAACATCTTCTTTAACTCCTCAAATTGCTTCTGCATTAATTGATAATAAAATTAATATTCCATTTTCATTGCGCCCTCAGGCTCACGATTTAATTAGGACTTGGGCATTTTATACCATAACTAAATCTTACTTGCATGAGAATAAAATTCCCTGGCAAAATATTATGATAAGCGGATTTGTTACATTAGGCAAGGAAAAAATGTCAAAGAGCAAGGGAAATGTCATTTCACCTCACGAAGTAATTGATAAATTTGGAAGTGATGCTTTAAGATTCTGGGCAGCAGGCTCTAAGTTAGGAGAAGATACAGATTACCAAGAATCAGATTTAATTGCAGGAAAAAAATTTCTTACAAAGTTATGGAATGCTTCTAATTTTGTTTTTATGAACCTAAAGGATTATGACTTTAGAAGACCAAGAACTTTGGTTTTAACAGATGATCTTTTTTTAAAAGAACTAAATTCTCTAATAAAAAAAGTCACAATCTCATTTGAGACTTATGAATATTCTAAAGCTAAGCAAGACATAGAAAAATTCTTTTGGAATGTTTTTTGCGATAATTATCTTGAGATTGTTAAATGGAGAATTTACAATGGAAATAAACAAGAAAAAGAATCTGCTCAATATACTTTGTATAGATCACTAATAACAATATTGAAATTAATTGCTCCAATAATTCCATTTGTTACAGAAGAAATCTATCAAGAATATTATAAAAAAGATGAGGGAGTTAAAAGCATACATTTGTGTGAATGGCCAAGAAGTGTTAATGCAAAGTTAATGAATTTTTCATCAAGGGACAATAGTTTTGCTATTTTAATGAATATTATTTCTAAGATTAGACAAAAGAAAAGTGAAGCTAAAAAATCAGTTAAAGCTGAGATAATTTTATATCTTGATAAAGGAATGTTAAAGAGATTACCTAAACAAATTTTAGAAGATTTAAAACATGTTTCTAATTCTAAAGAAATTAGAGAGGGCAAGTTTAAAGTTGAATTTGTCGAATAAAAAAGTAGAATATATAGTTATGGAAAGTTTTAATCAAAGAATAAAAATATTTATAAACCTATAATATCTCTATAGAATATGAAAAGGGGTGCATTGGGCGTATTGGTCATTGTTGCTTTAGTTCTTAGTGTTGCCTATCTTATTAATTTCCAAATAACTGGAGATGTTATTACAGGGAATGTTGTTGGTTCAGGTTATAATAAGATAGGGAATGGGAATTTGAATTCCTTGTTCACATCAAATGCCAATGGAGATACTGAAATTCCTTTAGACCCAGCATCTAATGTTGTCCCTACTTTGATTCCAGCCCAAGTTTATAGCTCTCCTTATAGTTATGCTATTCAATTTACTAATGGTGCTTTGAGTGGAAAGAGTTTTTATATTTTGGAAGCAGGTTCAAAGGATTTTGGGAGTAGTATAGGTGATTCGATTTTCGTTAAATTAAATGAATCTGTTTCGGGAATACTCGCTCCAGAGGTTGTATACGAAGATGGTATGGCGTTTGATGTTTATTCTAAAACACCTGTTGCAACTACTCCCCCGACAATTGCAATTACTTCTCCGTTAACAACTAGTGTTGCAAATAAACAAACATTTGGTTTTGTTGACATAGAATTTACTGCAACAAATGCTCAAAAAATGGAATTAGTATTAATAACTCATAATTTTTCTATTTCTCAAAGTGTTTGTGTTGCTAATGGATGGCAATGGAACACAGAACTTAATCCAGATGGCTGTTCTATTGAATTATGTAGACTAGGAAGCCCAGCATCAACAGGAAGTGCAAGATATGTTGATATATCTGCTTATGCTGTTGCAGGGCAAGCTAATAAATATACTTACAAGTGTGACTGGAGTCAAAAAAATGTTCTTTCAGGGGATTATGGTGTGACTGTTGGGGTTTTAAACGATTCGAATAATAACAATTTTTTATATGATTTAGGTGAATATGCTTATGATTGGCAAGGAAATGCGGTTAATGTAAAAGGGCCAAGTACAATGATTATAAAACCCTTAACAGAGGATCCAACAGAATTCAATTTGAGGAGCAATGAAACTCGTCAGTTGGAAGTGGAATTTAGAGCTTACAATGCAGACAAAGTGGCAATAGGTGTTTCTAATGGAACAGGAACTGTTTTATGTCACACAAACGAATTTTTCCCAAGGGGAAGCAATCAAAGTTTAGTCTCTTTAAGCAATACCAGTGTTTTTAGATCTAAACCAAACAATGTTTATGAATTTGATTGCAAGTTTGGAAACAAGAGTGTAAGTAGAGGAGATTATGGATTAGTTTTGATTTCAGTAAAAGATTTGAATAGTGATGCAGATTATTCAGATTTTGCTGAATCTTATTTTGATTCTGAACTTAATTCAATAGAATTGATTTCCAGTACTTCTGGGGGCAATACAACTGCTAACTGTGGAAATGGTATTAGGGAATCAGGAGAACAGTGTGATAGAAGTGATTTAGGAACTACAACTTGTAAGTCTTTGAATTATGACTCTGGAACTTTAGCTTGTAATAATCAATGTAAGTTTGATGTAACTCTTTGTAAAAAAGATGTTCTTCCTCCCCCTGTGGAATGTACTACTGATGATGATTGTGAGGATGGATTTGAATGTGATGCAAGCAATAATTGTGTTGAAGTAAAAGGTGAAGGAAATTTATTATGGTTATGGGTTTTACTTATTGTATTACTTTTAATTTTAATCGGATTTGTATTGTTCTATATTGTAAGAAATTCAAAGAGTGGAAAAAGTTCAAGCAATAAACCTGTATCTCCTCCTAGGCCAAGCGGTCCAAGTCCTTCAACAATGCAGATGAATAGATTGCCAGGACAAAATCCTTCTTATCCCTTTAGATGATTGTTTGTAACGGATATAACTTAAACAAATTTTATTTTACATTAAATATATACACTTAGTTTTATAAACTAATTTTATTTAAACTTAAAATGGATGGATCTAAAAAAGATGAGCTTGAAGAACTTATAAAAAAGTTAAGTGAAATTAAAGGAAGACATACAGAACTTGTTACTGTTTATATTCCAATTGGTCAAAATATAAATACTGTATCTCGGCAATTGGAAGCTGAAAAATCTACTGCAAAAAATATTAAATCTGCTTCTACTAGAAAAAATGTTACAGAAGCATTAGAAAAGATAATAAGAACATTAAAAGATTACAAAAAAACTCCTGAAAATGGTTTAGCTCTTTTTTGTGGTAATGTTTCTAAATCAGAAGGTGTTCAGGATTTACAATTATGGGTTGTAGAACCCCCCACGCCATTAAAAACAAGAGCTTATAGATGTGATAAAGAATTTGTTTTAGAACCATTAAGGGAAATTCTAGAAATTACAGAGGTATATGGTTTATTAGTTATGGATAGAAAAGAAGCAACAATCGGCATGTTGGAGGGGAAGAGAATAGAACTACTGCAAAAGATGAGTTCTGGTGTTCCAAGTAAGGTTAGAGCGGGTGGACAGTGTCTTTCCGAAGATACTTTAATTATTAAAGATACAGGAGAAATTATTGAATTAAAATATTCTCATAATCCTTTAATGATTCTTTCTGAAAACTTTAATTTAGAAGAAGTGGAGAAAACTCCGGTAATTACCAAGTGGGAAAATAATAAAGAATTGTTTGAAATAACTTCAAAATATCCTAAACTTAAAATCCGTTCTTCAAAAGATCACAATTTTTTTGTGAGAACAAAAAATGGAATTGAAGAGAAACCTCTATCAGAGATAAATGAAGGTGATTATTTGATTATGCCAGAGAAAATTGGTTTGGATTTAAATGACCAAGATATTAATTTTTCTCCAGAAATAAAACAAAAATTTAATATGAAAGAAATAAATATTCCTAATAGAGTAAATTCTGATTTGGCTAGAATTTTAGGGTATTACTTGGGAGATGGGAGTTATGAAACAGATAGAATTAGCTTTTTTGAGCAAAGAAAGGAAGTAGCAGAGTATTATAAGAATTTGATTGATAACTTATTTGGAGTTGAATCTGATTTGAGATTTAGAAAATCTAAAAATTATTGGCAAATAAGAGTGTATAGCAGAATATTAACTCAATTTTTTAAGAGTTTTTATCCTCAACAAGACAAAACACACAATGGGAATGTCCCTTCTATTATTCTGAGGTCTTCAGATAAATCTTTAGCATCATTCCTCGGAGGATTTTTTGATGCAGAGGGATATGTGTCCAAATCAAGAGTTGCAGCTGGATTTAATAATAGTCTTTTAGCGAGATATATTCAGTTGGCTTTATTAAGATTAGGTATTATATCCTCTATTAATGAATACGATAATAGAAAAAATTCTTATTCTAATAAAACAAGATATACTATTGCAATTGATGATTTGGAATCACTAAAGCTTTTTCATAATTTTATTAAATTTTGTTCATTAGACAAACAGGGTCTTTTGCACGAATTAATTAGAAAAAGAAGCAATAGAAATAAAGTAAGGCAAATAGTAGTCCATGGCAAGTATATAGCTAAAATAATTAGAAATTCTGGATTAAATACTAGACAATTTAATTGTCCAGATTTTTTTAACAACAAAAAACAACTAAGCAAGGAATTGTTTAAGAAAAATATAGTGGACAAAATAAATGACTCTGATTTGAAAAGAAGGTTGAGTCTGTTTTATAATTCGAACTTAATTGTTGTTAAAATTGACAAAATAACTTCTATTGGGATGCAAAAAACAATTGATATTGAAACCAAAAATCACAATTTTATTGCTAATGGGTTAATTGTTCATAATTCTAGTCAGCGCTTTCATAGAATAACAGAAGGATTAACTAAGGAATTTTATAAAAGAATTGCGGATGAGATGGGAAAGATATTTTTGGATATGAAGAAATTGAAAGGAATTATCGTCGGTGGGCCAATACCCACTAAAGATGAATTCTTAGATGGAAAGTATCTTGCAACAAAACTAAGGGAGAAGGTTATTGGTGTTAAAGATATTGGTGATGCTGATGAATCCGGATTAAAAGAATTAGTAGAAAAGAGCAAAGATATTTTAGCTGAACAGGAAATTGTCTATGAAAAGAAAATATTGCAGAATTTCTTTGAAACTCTTGGATCTAATCCTGATAAGGCAGTATATAAAGAAGAAGCTATAAGAAAAGCCTTGGAATTTGGAGCAGTTGATCTTTTAATAGTTTCTAAAAAATTAAATAAAGATCTTAGTCATGATTTAAAGAAATTAGCAGAGAACATATCTGCTAAAATAGAAGTAGTGTCTACAGAGACAGAAGAAGGACAGCAATTTTATAGCATTGGCGGCATGGGGGCATTATTAAGATTTAAGATTTAAAATTAAAACTTTAAACTTGGGTTTGAAACTTTGAAATTTAAGGTAATCTCCCTTTTGAACAATACTTATGAAATTTAAATAACCTTTTAAATTAAAAACTGCTTTATTTTTTGTTAAAATGTCAATAAGAGAGGAAACTTTAAAGGAGATTGATGAATCCAAAGAGAAGGAGGATTTAAAGAAATTGGAAGCTGTTTTTTTTATTTCTGGAAGATTCTTAACATTACAAGAACTGATTTCTTATACTGATTTAAATCCAATTTTACTTAGAGAACTTATAGAAAAACTTAAGGAAAAGTTTGAAAGAGAAGATTCTTCTATTGAGATTATTAAAAAAGGAAATGAAACAGAAATGTGGAAAATGTCTGTTAAGCCCGAGTATAGCGATATAATAAACAGATTGGCCATGGGAAGAAGCGAATTTAGTAGAGCTGAACAGGAAACACTTGCCATAATTGCATATAAGCAGCCAATTAAGCAAAGTGTGGTTATTAAAATAAGGGGGAATAAGGCTTATGATCATATTAAAAAATTTGTTGATATAGACTTATTAAAAAAGAAAAAACAAGGGCATACTCATGAATTGAGTTTGAGCGAGGAATTCTATGATTATTTTGGTGTTGAGGAGAAACAAGAAAACAAAGGAGGAGAAAAAGGGGAAGAAGAGGGGATATCTAAAATAGAACAAGGAGTCCCTTAAGATGGTTGATGTTATTACATTAGTTTATTTATCATTGATGTTTATTGCATTGTATATGTTAGCCTTTTTTATTATTCTTACTTTCAGGAATAATAAAGAATTAATGACTTATGAAAGACCAAGAAAATTTTATTCTGTTAGTGTTTTAATTCCTGCTTATAATGAACAGGATTCTATTAAAGAAACAATAGAGCATGTGGCTAATTTGGATTATCCCAAAAATAAATTAGAAATCATTGTAGTTAATGATGGAAGCAAAGACAAAACTAGAGAAGTTGTTGAAAAGATGATAAGAAGTAAGAAATATTTTAATTTAAAGATTATTAATAAAAAAAATTCTGGAAAAGCGGATTCTTTAAACCAAGGAGTTGAAATGGCTAAAGGAGAATTAATTGCGGTTGTTGATTCAGACAGTTTTCCTTCTCCAAGTTCTTTGTATAAATTAGTTGGTTATTTTAATAATAAAGAAATGGGGGCTGTTACTTCTTTTGTTACTGTTAGAAATAAAAATCAGAATATTCTTACCAGACTTCAATCTTTAGAATATATGCTTATTGGTTGGAGTAGGAAGCTTCTTGATTTTATTAATTCTGTTTATGTTACTAATGGGCCACTAAGTGTTTATAGAAAGCAATTTATACTAAATGTTGGGGGTTTTGATAAACAAAGTATTACCGAAGATATAGACATAACTTGGAATATGCTTTATCATGGTTATAAGACCTCTATGTGTTTAGATGCAAGAGTTTCCACCATAACCCCTTACAAATTTAAGCCATGGTTTAGACAGAGAATGAGATGGGGTGCAGGAGGATTACAAGCCTTGCAAAAATATAGAAAGATGTTTTTCAAGAGAGGAATTTTTGGTTATTTTGTGATGCCTTTTGTTTCTTTAAGCATATTAGTCAGTTTAGTTTCATTTATTTTTTCAATGTATTTATTACTTAAGGCAATAAGTGCCAAAACTCTTTCAATAGGGTATTCAATTGCATTAAGCTCTAGCATTATCCATTTACAAGAAATTAATCTTTCTCAGCCCATAATGATATTCTTTTTAGTTATTTTATTTATCTGTTCTACTACTTATTATCATTATGTATTACAAACTGCTCGTTACGAGGAAAATTTGAATTTAAAAAGATTTTTGTTTCTTATATTATATATGCTTGTATACTTAGCTTTATATCCGGTGGTTTGGTTTGCATCAATATATAAGTATGTCAAAGGTGACTTTAGATGGTAGAAAAATCAAAAAAATGGAGTAGAAATAAGTATATTTTTATAGAGGCATTGTTAGTTGCTTCTGTTATATTCTTAACAGGTATATTTTTAGGTTCTTTTTATGAAAAAGCAAGAGTAGATAGCGTAAGAGAATTTTATGTTGATTCTGAAACGGGACTTTCTGATTTTGAACTTTCTTCTCAGATTATTTATGATTTTAATTTAAATTGTTCTTTTGCAATTGAGAAAAGCATTTATTTTGCAGATCAGATATATAAAGAATCTAGGCAATTGGAAAAATATGACTCTGCAAACAAATTTACTAATGATGTCATTTCGTTACATAGAAGATATGATTTATTGAGAACTTTGTTATGGAAAAACATGATTCAAAATAAGGAGAAATGTAGCACATCTGCTAATACTATTGTTTATCTTTATGATTATATTGATACCTCTTTAACAACTCAATCAATGCAAACATCAATTAGTAACATACTTTTAGATGTTAAAGGAGAATATGGAGAAAAAGTGATCTTAATTCCTATAGCTACAGATACTAATGTTGAAGCTTTATCTATTTTAAGAGAATATTATGATTTAGATAAAGTTCCAATTGTCATTGTTAATGAGAAATATCAATTTGATAATATAGAAGATTTAAAGAATATAAGAGATTATTTAATCTGAAATGGATAAAAAACTTAGATTATTTCTGATAATTCTTTTTACATTTGTTTTTCTAACAAGGTTTTCATTGTCTATATTTTCACCATTAAAGTTTTGGGACGAAACAATTTATGTTAATCTTGGGAGGAATATTATTCTTTTTGGGGAGTATTCTTTTAGTCATGGTTTTTCTGATTTTGCTCCAAATATGCCTTTAGCTGGCTTTAGACCTCCATTACTACCTTTTTTAATTGCCTTTTTGTCTTTGTTTACATTCAATACTATTATTCTTTCTTTCTTAATGTCGATTATTTCTGCGTTAGGAGTAATTGCCTTCTTTTTTTTAGTTTATGTTATGTTTAATAAAAATATTGCAATTTATTCTTCTTTGTTGTTATCTGTCCTTCCTCTTTATGTGTTTTGGGGTTCTAAGATATTAACAGACTCTTTATTTATAACTTTTATACTACTTTCATCTTTTTTATTTTGGAAACTTTTTTTTGTTAAAAAATCGGGATTATTCGCTTTTTTATTTGGTTTATCTTGTGCTTTAGCTTTTTATTCAAGATATTCTTTTATTTGGTTTATACCTGTTTTTTTCTTAACATTATTGTTTAAAGATAGAAACCTCAAATTTTTAGAGGATAAACATCTATGGATTTCTATAATAATCTTTTTTGTTTTTGTTGGGCCTTGGTTTATTTATAATTATTTTGAATATGGTTCTTTACTCGGTTTTTTATTCCAATCAAAACAAGCATTAGCAAGATGGGGAGTTGATTCTTTATTTAATTATTATAAAGACGTGAAAGAGAATATAATAATCCTTTTGCCATTTGTTTTTTTGGGTTTGTTTTATAAAGCAAATAATAATAAAAATAATAAAAAAAATAGCGTCGATAAAATTAATAAAATAAATAAAAATAAACTCAATAATAATAATAATAATAATAAGGATATTAATGGTCATACTGAAAAAAATGCTAAAAGTTTTTGGATTTTATGGTTTATTATAATTTCTTTATTCTTAATATTTTTAGATAACAAAGAAGGAAGATATCTACTTCCTCTTCTTCCAAGCATTTGTGTTTTGGCTTCTTTGGGTTTAAATAATATCAAAATTAGAAAATATTCTTATTATTTTTTATTAGTAATAATCTTGTTTTTTGTTGTTGTTAATTTTTTTATTTTTTTAAACGCATTTCAAGAGTTTCAATATAAAGATGAAAATTGTTTTTTTAAAACAATGAATTATTTAAAAAATTCAGATGCAAATTATGTTATCACTGAACATTTTTCCCCTTCTTATTTTTATACTTCAAAACCAAGTATACGTGCAGATAATTATACCTCAATCGAGTATCTTCTAAAAAATGTTTACCAAAATGATACCATTTTTTACTATTATGTTGATGGAGATTGGTTTAACTTGAAGAAAGAAGAGCTAAAAACAGAAAATTTTTTAATTTATTCCTGCGAGGATCAGGAGATTTATGACCTTAGCAGTATAAATTTGGCTGAATAACCAATATATTCCAATATAGCAATATTAAAAAATAACTTTTTTCTGTTTTTTACATGACAAGCGAGTGTTTTATTTGCAATGTAAGCGGTGAAAAAAAGAGATTATTTAATGCAATCACAGATGAAGGAGTTCAAGAGGTTTGTGAACAGTGTGCGTTGGATGAGCATCTTCCTTTAGTCAGAAGGCCAACAACTTTTCAACTTAAACAAGCTGAAAGGCCTCAAACAGTATATGAAAGACTTTCTAAACAAGCAGGAATAGATCCTGTTCAACATAGGAATAGACCCAGTTTTGAAGACCAAGAAGCATCAAAGAGAAAAAGACAGGAATTGATTAAAGAAGAAGTTAAATTAAAAGACATTGTTGAAAAGAATCTAAAACTTGGAAATAAAAAGGAAACTCGGCCAAGAGAGGATTTAATTAATAATTTTCATTGGAATATTATGATGGGCAGAAGAAAGATGCATATAACTACTAAACAATTGGCTGATGCTATTTCTGAATCAGAAGTAGTTATTAAAATGGCCGAACAAGGAATATTGCCAGAAGATGATTATAGGTTAATAAACAAACTGGAAAACTACTTGGGAATTAGAATCAAAAAAACAAATCAAATTGTATCAAGAAATGTTTCAACTCCTGCAAGAATTCTTAATTTTAAGACTGGATCAATGGATAATTTGACTATTGCAGATATTAAGGCAATGAAAGATAATATGAATATAAATAACATTGAGAAAAACAAGGTTAATGATTTAGATTTAGATGTAGATGAAATAGAAGATATTAAAGAAGACGAATTCTCTAAGTGATTATAATAACTAAAAAAATTGAAGACATAGCAAACTTTATAAACTGCAGTTAAGATTTTTAATCATGGAAGTTGAAGTAATTCAAAGTTCTAAGGATGAATTGGAAGTTGAATTAGAAAGTTTAACTATCGCAGAGATACTTAGGGTTTATTTAAATAAGGATCCCAATGTAATCTTTGCCGCTTGGAGAAGAGCGCATCCTACTGAAAAGCCAAAACTGAAAGTTAAGACAAAAGGCAAAGCAGTTAACAAGGCAATGGAAGATGCTGTAAAAGCCATATCAAAAGATTTAGATACTTTTGAAAGTGAATCTAAGAAATAATTATCCCATAGACATAATGCTTATTAATTCTTACTCATATCCTTAATTATGACTGAAGAAAGTAAAAACCTCAAAGACAATCTAGATAGCATAGCAAGGCAAGACAAAATTTCTGCTGGGAGTTATGATTTTAACAAATGGCTTTTTGGGGGGTATGAAAAAAGCATTATAACTATGATTGCAGGACCTGCTGGAAGTGGGAAAACTAATTTTTGTATATTAGCTTCTGCAAGTCAAGCGAAAAAAGGAAACAAAGTTATTTTCGTTGATACAGAGGGGGGGTTTAGTATTGAAAGAATAAAACAGATAGTTTCTTCTCAGGAAGATTTAGATAAAATACTTAATAATATTCTTTTATTAAAACCCACTAATTTT
>CAZOFF010000024.1:0-11354 GCA_964579165.1 Candidatus Woesearchaeota archaeon | reverse complement strand
ACTCTTACTGCAACTGTTCCTTTTTCTTCTTCTTTATCTCCAATCACAACAACATAAGGAACTCTAAGCAATTCTGCATCTTTAACTTTTAATGGAACTGATTCAGCTCTAAAATCAGTCTCTATTCTTAACTTAGGTATGTTCTTTTTTAGTTTATTGAAAACTTTTAATGCAGCTTCTTTATTTCTGTCTGTAAAACTTAGCACTCCAACTTGAACAGGAGCAAGCCATGTGGGTAATCTTCCACGTGTATGTTCTAAATAAATACCCAAAAATCTTTCTATACTTCCATAAATAACTCTATGTAATATTATGGGTCTTTGCTCATTTCCGTCTTTGTCCTTATATATAAGATCAAATCTTTCGGGAAGTGAAAAATCTAATTGAATTGTTGATAATTGCCAAGTTCTATCTATTGAATCTTTAACATGAAAATCAATTTTCGGCCCATAAAATGCCCCATCTCCCTTATTAATTTTATATCTTACTTTTTGTTTCTTTAAAACATCTTCAAGTAATTTCTCAGCTTTGTCCCAATCTTTATCTGAACCTATTCTTTTTTCTGGGCGAGTTGAAAGCTCAACACGATCAAAATCTAATTTAAACTTTTTATAAAAACTATATATTAATTCCATAATCCCTAAAATTTCAGACTCCAATTGTTTTTCAGTACAAAAAATATGTGCATCATCTTGTGTAAACTGAATAACTCTAAACAAGCCAGCTAAAACTCCTGACAATTCAGTTCTATGAACTAAACCAAGTTCTCCTACTCTTAATGGAAGATTTTTATAGGATTTTGGCTCAGATTTATACACTAACATTCCTCCAGGACAATTCATTGGCTTAACTAAAAAAGGTCTGCCTTCATATTGCGTTAAAAAATTATTTTCTTTATACTTATCCCAATGCCCAGAAACTTTCCAAATCTTACTGTCCATTATTTGAGGAGTTTTTATTTCTTGATAACCAGCTTTTCTATGTTCTTCTCTCCAATAATCTGCTAACTCATTAAAAATGATTAAACCGTTATTATGCCAAAAAACCATTCCTGGAGCAACTTCATTAAAAGAAAACAAGTCCATTTCTTGCCCTAAAATTCTATGATCATTGTCTTTTAATTTTCTCCTATCTAACTTTGCCTTATTAATTTCTCTAAGAAGTTGTTTAGTGTCATAAACTTCTTCTTTTATTTCTATTTTTCCAGAACCTTTTTCATTTTGTTTGGATTTATCTAAAGATAAAGAATCATTTCTTATCTCTCGACTTAATTCACTTAAAGGATGCCCCTTAACTTTAACTTCAAATTCTTTATAATATCCAAAAGGGGCTTTGGTTACATTAAATTCTGCTTTGATAAGCGCTTTTTCAGCTTCATTAAGAACATTAGATGCAAGTTCTGGAGAAGCAAGATTACTCGAGAGATGAGCATAAGGATAAAGAACAATATTCTTAACATTAACTTGCTTAGCTATGTCTTTTACGTTCTCGATTAATTTCTTTACTATCTCTACAGGATTATCTTCTTTTTCAACTGCAGTCAAAACCATTAAAGCTTCTTTAATATCTTTTACTTCTTTTTCAGCTTCCGGCAATTCACCAATGCTCTTCAAGGCTTTCTTTAATGGCTTGAATTTAACATAATCTACATGTAAGGTTAAAATCTTCATACCAAAAAAAGAAACCAGTAGTATTTAAAATTAGTGATTATAAATTAAAGTTTATTTAAAGGAGTTATCTTAAGCAATTATAAAAATAATTAGAAATAATTTAGAGTAATTGTTTAAAACTACCCGTGCAATAACCGCAAATTCTCTGTCCAATAGCTTTAGATACAAAATCAGAATTTAAATGCTCTAAGTTATATTCAAAAAAAACTCTTGGAGGAGATACTTTTTCTGAAATTCCATCATCAATTTCCATTGTAACCCTCGCAACAAGAGAGTTTGCATCTTTTGAAACTTTTACAACATCTGTTGCCTGAAAACTAGTAGTATCATTCAAATATTTTTTTTCACAAGATAGGGGATTTGTTATTTCAAAAAAATCTTCAAAATGAAGAATAGAAGGATTCAAATTTCTATTAAGTTCATTCGCAATTGTTATAGCATATGGAACTGAAGATTTAAAATATTCGAGAGCACCGGGTTTTTTTAATTGTGCCTGTTCTATTCTTTTAGGCCCACAATTAAAATCAAATTCGGATTGTCTATTTGCATGTTCAGAAAAATCAAAACCCAAATTAACTAATTCTTCACTAGTTAAAATGGAATTATTAAATTGTATTGTATAATGATGAAAAGGTGCATCACTTGGATGATTTGCGGACTGTTTTTCAAGTCTGGCAACAGTCTCCATTCTTTTTGTTCCCATACCTTTAACAAATGCTTTAATATCTAAAGTATCCACACGCAAAATGTAAAAATGTTCCTTCATTGAATAACCTTCCAAATCTACTACTTTAAAAGAATCATCTTCAAAAACATAAGAATCATGATTAATTCTACCCTGTTTTGTATTTAAAAAATTAGCAACATTAAGAACATAAGCACTTAAACTATCTGGAAGATTTTTATTATGTCTAAAACTTCCTTTAACTATAAAATTCCCGTCATGATGAATATCATCCATAAAAAAAGTATAAAAAAATTGTTTAAAAGCTTTCAGGAGACAAAGTATATACTATTTATTATTTAATACAAACTTATCAATATCTCTCTTAGCTTTTTCTTTTGCCCTTTGATGTTCTTTAAGAAATACGTTTATCTTTTCAATTAATATTTGTTTTAGTTCTCCTGTTAAAAGTCTTCCTGCCTTATAATCTTCATAAATCTGAATTAATTTATTATCATCATCCTCAAATAAATATCTAAGATATTGGAAAGAAACATCAACATCAGGATTTCCGCCTTTTCTCCTATGTTCTTCAATAGTTGGCTGACCTCCTGAAAAAGCATATTTTTTGATTTTATTTGCAACTTCTTTTTCAGTATCTGATAAAAAGATCATCCCCCCTTCAGATGAACTCATCTTACTCCCCCCATGCAAAGAAGGAAGGAACATTGCATGCAATGCAGCGGGTTTTTCAAACCTAAAGTCCTTATGACTTGCAATATCCCTTGTAAGTCTGATAAATGGATCCTGATCAATAGCAACGGGAACAACACTTATATGCTTTCCCTTATAAAATTGAGGAAAAAGAATATGAGCTGCTTGCATTGCAGGATAAAAACTCCAACCAATATTATTCTCAGGCTTAAGCCCAAAAGCAGATTTAGCAGTAGAATAAGTTATTTTTTTAGCAACCTGAGCAGCATATTTATACATTTCAGTATAAACAAAATCCTGAAAAATAAATGTCTTGCCTGGTTTAAACCCAAGAGCAATTAAATCTATAATGTTATCCCGGCCATAATCAACAGCTTGCTTAAACTCTAAACTATTTTTAACATAGAATTTTTCATCATCTGATATTGGAATAAAAACATCACAATCAAATTCCTCTTGTAAAGCTTTTGCGATTAAAAAAGGCACTAAATGCCCCAAATGCATTTTTTCACTAGGGCCCCTCCCTGTTATAACCGAAACCTTTTCTCCTTTGTCATAAGCTTCAAGCCATTTATCAAAATCCCTATGACTAAAATATAAACCTCTTCTAATTAAAGGGCTAATCTTTGAAAGCCTTTTTTTAATATTATCTGAGATTTTAGATGTGCCAAATTCCTTTATGAGTTTATCATAATTAACATTTCCTTTCACTTCCCAAGGCGTTACCATAAAGGAATTATCTTTTTTGGTATTCTTATTCATAATCAAATGAAATAAATCAAACTTTTAAATCTAATGGGTTTCTTAAGTTTAAACAAATTACTAAAGGCAATAATAAAATTTATAAATTGGGTGTATATTCAATTCTATGCCACCAAACGCAATAAAATTCGAAAACCCATCACAATATCTTCAAGAAGTAATAAGGCCAAGACTTATTGATTTAGAAGATAATATAATCCTGGGCTTATTTGAAAGATCTAGATTTAAGGTAAATAATAACATCTACATTGCGGGGGCTATTCCTAATTTTGAAGGAATTTTCTTAGATTATTTATTAAGAGGAACAGAAGAATTACATGCAAAAGCAGGAAGATATGAACATCCTTTTGAATTTCCTTTTTTTCCAAACCCCCAAAAACCCATAATTCCTAGAAAAAAAGAAGAAAGCCCACTAAGAGTTAAAAACCTAAATTTAACCTCAGAAGTAAAAAAAATGTATTTAGAAGCCCTACCCCTGATTTGTGAACAGGGTGATGATAATCATTATGGATCTAGTGCAATATTAGATATAAAAGCACTTCAAGATTTATCAAGGAGAATTCATCAGGGGTTTTTTGTTGCAGAAGCAAAATATCAAGAAAACCCAAATGAATACCAAGAATTAATTGATGCTAAGGACATAGATAAAATACTTGAGAAATTAACACATAAACCAACAGAAGAACAAATATTTGAAAGAGTAAGAAAAAAAGGGGAAAATTATCATGTGAATCCAGAATTTATAGTAAAATTATTTAAAGATAAAATTATTCCATTAACCAAAGAAGCTGAAATAAGATACTTCTTAAAAAGAGAACAAAATGAAGAAATTTAGTATTGGGGGTTGGGTACTGGAAGTGGTTCAATATCCTTTAGAGACTCTTAGCCAATTAGAGCAAGATAATTATTGCAGAGAAAGCGTTCCAATTACAAGAGCAGCATTTGGTTCTGATAAAATAACTGAAAGTGATGTTAGATTACATGCTTTAGATTCTTCCACAACCGTTTTTTTGAGAGATAACGGTGAAAAACTTATGGGATTTTCTAGCAGTATTATTAAAAAAATCGAGAATAAAAGTATAATTTATCTTCAAGGAACAGTAATAAAAAAAGATTTGCAAGGTAAAGGACTTTATGGTTTATGCATACCTTTAAGAATTATGTCCGAAATAGAAAAATTAAAACAAATTGGAGTAGAAGAAAATGAAATATTTATAAGTACAAGAACACAAAGCCCAATTATATATAAGGTAATGACCAATTTAGGTTTATTTCCACAACCATCTGTTAAAACTTCTGCAGAAATTACTGAACTTGGAGAGCAATTCGCACAGGAACTATATGACAAACATAGTGATTTTAGAACACCAGGGGGTTTGAATTTTGATAAAGAAAACCTAGTAATGAGAAACTCTTATGAGAAATGTATGTATGGAGAAAACATACCCTTCACAGGAGAACAAATAATTGATGATTTTATGAAAAGTAAATTAAATTTTCAAAATGGAGATGCTTTTGTTATCTTAGGAAAGTATAATCCTAAAACAACAGCAAAAATATTGGGAAAATCTTTAACAAAGATATTTTTAGAAGGGAGTATATAAATTATTTAACGAATCAAATATTTTTCTTTGCAGCCAAACATAAAATACCACTATAAGAATTTCTACCAACAAAAACTGGAACAAAATCATATTCAGCAAAATATTCTTTCTTCCCCCTAGCAATTAAACTCCCTTTTTTAACTTCCTTAAAATTATCAATAAAAAATTTAACACCTTTTTCCCCCTTTATTAAATCAAACACCTCAAATATCTCCATATTATTGTTTTTATTGTTTTTATTTAAAAAATTGTTAATTAAATCTACCACCTCTTTAACATTATTTTCTCTATCGTGAGGGCCTATCTCTAAACTTATCCCAAAAGGGACGTGATCAATCAATGCCCCCCCATTTGCAAGTTTAGAAGACATTATTATCAATTTCTTTAGTCCTAATTTTTTAGCAAATTCTATTTTTTGGTTATTTGGCTTGGTAATAATGCCAAAAAGTGGCATTTCACAAGGAGAAGAATGCACATCAATAACAATATCAAAATCTTTCAATTCATTCAATATCTCTCTTGCTCTTTTTTCTTCATAATCTCCATTTTCCTTCCCAGGAAAAACCCTATTTAAATCAGACTCAACAAATCTTACATTCTTTTCTATAGCTAAAGGACTACCAACAAAAACAGGAACATTTTTTTCAAGAATTCTTTTTACTTCTAAACCAAAAGGTTCATTTCCATGCAAACAGGTCATTATAGCTATTGAGTCCATTTTAAATCAAAAAAGAGAATTTAGATTAAACAATGAGAATTCTTTACTGCCACCAAATAGAGAGACCTAAATTCATAAAAATATTCATTAAATTTACTATATAAATCTTTTCCTTATTGCTTTAGTATATTGTATAACCCTTGCATAAATATTTATAAATAATAAAACAGTAATTGTGATATGATAAAAAGAGTTACTTTTTTTGTTTTTAGCTTTATTGCATTATTCTTAGTAATAACACAAATAATTTCTGCTGAAATAATAATAAACGAACAACCTCTTGATTTATATAATCTTGGAGAACCACTGATTATCCCTATGAAGATAGTCACAACTTCTGGGATGAATGGATTTTTTCAAGCATTTTTATTATGCAACGGACAATCTCGTGAATTCTATAAAGAGTATATCTTTCTAACAGCAGGGCAAGAAAAACAAGTTTCTCCATCTGTATTACTTGTTCAGGATTCAATTGGACCTTCAACAGGCAGCTGTGTGGTTAAAGCAACTTTATTAGACCAATATATTTTAACAGAAGAATTTGTTGTATCAAAATTAATCAACATTGAATTAAAGAATCAGCAAACAGAAATCGCCCCAGAAAATCCTTTGATAATTGAAGGCCAAGTTACAAAAGAAAGCGGAAAATCAGTTACAGGAATTGTTGAAATAAAAATTCCTTCGATAGAATCCACAGTTTCTAATACTGTAAATGAAGGATACTTTAATTTAAACTTCACATTTCCAAAAGAAACACCTGCGGGTCAACATTTAATACAAGTTAATATTTATGAAAAAGACGCCAATGGCAATGTTACCAATCAAGGATTTATTGATTATAATATTGTTGTTACACAAGTTCCAACAAGTTTGGAAATTGTTTTTGATGCAGAAGAAATTTCTCCAGGAACAACAGCAGTGATTCAAGCAGTTCTTCATGATCAAACAGGTGTTCCAATGGAATCAACTGCGATTATAACATTGAAAAATAGCAAGGGAAAAATTCTTGAACAAGCAGAAAAATCAACTACTGATGCATTAAATTATGATATAAAAAGCGATCAAGCACCAACATCATGGATAGTTTATGCTGTGTCAAATAAATTAACTGCAGAAAGAAATTTCACAATTATAGAAAAACAAGAAATAGAAATGACTATAGTAAATAAAACATTAATAATCACAAACATAGGAAATGTTGTGTATAATAAAACCCTTATAGTTAAAATAGGAAATGAAACTTTAAATCTTGAAACAGACATTGACATAGGCAAAACACAAAAATTTGTTCTAACCGCTCCTGATGGAGAATACACTATAGAGATAGTTTCAGAAGAAGGCAACCAAATTTTAGACGGTGTTGCCCTTACAGGAAAAGCGATAGATATTAAGAAAATAACAAGCACATCAAATATAATAAAACACCCTTTTGTATGGATATTTATCATTGTTATTCTGGCTGCCGTCGCATATTTAGTCTTCAAAAAAGGCTATAAAAAGAGCTTTTTCGGTAAAAAACCTAATAATTTTAAATCCACTCCAAAAACAGAAACAAGTAATTCAGAAAAAACAATAATTAAAACAAAAAATAGAGCAGAGTTATCTCTATCTATAAAAGGAGAAAAACAGCCTGCAAGCTCTATTTGCATAGGCTTAAAAAATTTAAATGAACTCAAAATAAAAGAGGCTGTGTCAGAAACATTGAATAAAATAGCAAGAATTGCAGAAGAACACAAAGCAGTTATTTATGAAAACAATGGATATTTATTCTTACTACTTGCTCCTGCAACTACAAAAACATTTAAGAACGACAAAACAGCAATTAAAATAGCGCAAGAAATCAAAAAAGAATTAGATCACCATAATAGAATGTTCCAACCAAAAATTAATTTTGGTATTTCTTTGAATAACGGGACAATTGTGGCAAAAAAAGACCCAGAATCCTTAAAGTTTATGAGCTTGGGAAGATTTATTGCAGCCTCAAAGAAGATAGCTTCTATCTCAGATGGAGAGATATATCTAAGCAAAGAAATTCATGAAAAATTGATGACAGAAATAAAGGCACAAAAACATGAGAAGGACGGCATGGAATTTTATTCAATAAAGGAAATGAAAGAAAGAGAGGAAAGCAAGGAATTTATAGATAAGTTTGTTAAGAGATTATATAAAGAATAAAATCAAAATTCTATTTTATTCTTAGAAATTTTCTTGGATTTGTTATTAACATTTGAACTTGAATTATCTTGATTTGTTTTTGTTTTTAATTTATCCGAAGAAGATGATGAAGAGGAAAAAGTTTTAGAAAATATCTTAGAGAAAAATCCTTCTATTCTCCAAAATTTTAAAGCTATTCCCAATGCAATACAAACAATGGCAATAATCAGCATAATTGAAAAAACAACAGAACCTTTTGAGAAAAAGATAAATAATATCTCTTTTATAATTGATTCAGACAAAAGTTGATTGCCAAACGTAAATCCAGAGAAACTGACAAATAACCCCAATATAGATGATAAAAATGCTCCTGCTTTAACTAACGGAACAGCAGAAACAACCAATAAAATAGCAGGATAAATCAAAACATTTTCTCTTTTCTCCATAAACAAAAACATTAAACCCAATAATATTAAGGAAACAAACAGGCTAATATAAAATATATAATTCCAATAATCTTTAGATTGTTTGGAAATCAAAAATAAAGGATTTCCTTTGGCAAAGCAGGTCCAATAGCCACAGTTGTAATCTTTATTATAAATTATATCAATATAACTTGACAAAGAATGTTCTTCAACAGCATTGGGGCCTTGTTTTAAAACCTCACAAGGAATAACAAATGTTTCCATAGTATTATCATCGTAAAAAACATAATCTGCATGATTTTGACAATATTCTTCTGGATTACCAATCTTTTCATTTATCTTTTCATTAAAATTAAAATTCCCATTAACAGATTCTGTTATCACATTTTTTACATTAGATTGCACATTATTATAGCTCAAAGATAAAGTTAAAGCCAGAGAAAGATTCATTATTAAAAAACTGAAAAACAAAACAAAACCTATAAAAAAAACCAACCCCCCTTTTATAAAACCCATGATATAATTAGAAAAAAGATATTTATAAAACTAATTAAAAATCTGAACCATTCAGAATTAATTCGTTTATTTAGGGGGCATCATTTCTTTCATCTTTTCAAAAATAGACTTATAATTTCTAATTTCTTTTACAAGAGCTTCTACTACTTTAGCTTCTGGATTATACTTTGTACACCTCTCACCATGAGCGTGATCTTTATCACAATCAATATAAACGACCTTATGAGTTCCCAATGCATAAAGTTCAGATATTTTTTTTAATGCCTCATCACTCAAAAAATCACCTTTAAGATATCTTCTTTTAAACTCAGAAAACTCACTCTGAGTCATATCATGAATAGGCAATTCAATTCTTTTTTCAATACTCATAACATAAAAAAATTACAATTCTTTATAAAGAAATAGATAAAATAAAATATATTTTAATTAAACTAGTTAAATAAAGATTGAAATTATAAACAAAAACCTCACATTCTCTCCAAAGCCTGAATTCTTTTTTCTATTGGCGGATGTGTTGATGTCATATTCCGCACATCTAACTTAAATGGATTTGCAAAAAACAAAGGAGCAACTGCCTTACTTACATGCTCACTTTTTGTTGGCATGTGATCCTCCTTTATTTTCTTTAATGCTCCTATCAATCCTTGGGGGTATCTTGTAAATTTAACTGCAGTTGCATCTGCACTATATTCGTGTTTTCTTGATATTGACATTTGAACAAGCCAAACAACAATTGGAGCCAATATAGCAAGAACAATTCCTATGACAAGAAATATTGCATTTCCTTTTCCTTCACCTTTTCCTCCAGATGAAAACCATAAGCTTCTTAAAAAAATTTCAGAAATAATTGCAATCATTCCAACCATAACAGCAACAAGAGTCATGTATCTAATATCATAATTTCCAATATGCCCTAATTCATGAGCTAAAACTCCTTCTAATTCACGTCTTTCTAAATTTTGCAATGCTCCTTCTGTTACACAAACAACACTATGCTTAGGATCTCTGCCTGATGCAAAGGCATTAATTTGCATTGAAGGCATAACATAAAGTTTTGGCATTGGTAATCCACTCGCAATTGTAAGTCCTTCAACTAATCTGTAATAATCTTTGTAATGTTCCCTAGATGCGGGCTTTGCTCTCACACTTGCTATTGAGATTTTATCTGAATTATAATAACTAAAAACAACATAAAAAATTGAGAAAACAATTGCAATTATCATTATAAAAAAGAAATAGCCGGGATCAAGAGCCATACTAATAACATATCCAAATAGAATAATCACAGCAAATATTATAATCATCAAAAATGCAGATTTCCTCTTGTTGCTTGCAATTTGATCTCTAAAATCTATTCTTGTATGTTCCATTTTAGCAACAATAAAAGCTCAACACTATTTTTAAAACTAACTCAAATGTTAAGCCGAGTTCATAACTTAACATTTTGTACTCGTCTCCACTTGTGATATTTTTTAGATTGATAATCGAGGAAACAACTATTAATAATAAGTATCTGAGGGGTTTTATATTAGTTTAACTATTAGTTCAATTTTATCGATTTGTGACAAATGAGCAGTATATTTTAAGTTTAAGATAAATTTTTATGTTAAAATTTAAGGTTTACCCAACATCAAAGAAAATAAATAACTACTATTAAATTAATACAACAGTAAAGTTTATAAATAAAAGGCCCAATCAATTTGTATGGTAATGGATTTTAGGAAATATGCAAAAAATGATTTTTTATCAAAAGTAGCTTTAATATCAAGTAACGTAGTAGAAGAAGGAGGAGAAAAATTTCTTAGATTATTAAGATTTTCAAAAAAAACTCTAAATAGCTCAAGAAATGGTATTGTTGGGGTGAATTATGCTGGAAAAGTTGAAGGAGATCAAGAAGGAGTAATTGCTGGAGTGAATTATGCTAAAGAAGTTGGAAGAGATCAAGGAGGAGTAATTGCTGGAGTGAATTATGCTGGAAAAGTTGAAGGAAATCAGTGGGGAGTAATTGCTGGAGTGAATTATGCTGGAAAAGTTGAAGGAAATCAAGTTGTGGGAATTGCTGGAGTGAATTATGCTAAAGAAGTTGGAAGAGATCAAGGAGGAGTAATTGCTGGAGTGAATTATGCT
>CAZOFF010000023.1:4175-11603 GCA_964579165.1 Candidatus Woesearchaeota archaeon | reverse complement strand
TTCGGTTACTTAACATCGGGCTTAAACGAAGTTGCGAGCCGAGCGGAGGAATTTTCAGGCAACCCAGAAAATTCCGACCTCCTGGCGAGCAATTTGGGAAACCGAAGTGCAACGAGGTTTCCGCATAAGCCCGTTGTTATGTAAACCTTGAATATTAATTGACATAAAAACTTATCTTAAAATATACTGCTTATTCGTCGCAGATTTATAGGAATAAACTAATAACAAAATCAAAATAAACTAATAATTAAACTAATACAAAGAAGTGAACTAAAACAAAATAAAAGTAAACCGCTACCTCATTAACATAATTTTTAATGGGGAGATATTTTAATTGATAATTCGCAATGAATAACAATAATTTAATTTATACTATCAAAAATCGGCATGAAGTATAAGATATAAAATAGCATTCTAATATTTTTTTATTGATTTAGGTTTATGATATCAAAAACACGATGCGCCACTCCACCTTAAAAGGTGGAGTTTGAAAAGGCGCTCGTGTTTTGGATGCTCAAGAACACACTCCACACTAAAGTGTGGAGTTATCTGTCAAGTGTTCTTGACATGTTAAGTTCGATATTTGACATAACAATACAGTTAGCTTTATTAAGTAAAATTGATTATATTCTTTATAAAAGGAGGTTTTAAGAGAACAATGCATAAATGTAGCGGAGTGGGTTTAATTTTAGGTTTAGTTTTATTAGTAACTACTATATGGCCAAATATTCTTGGAAATGTGGCTAACTTTTGGATTGCGGTAGTTATTGGTGCCTTGCTGGTTTTACACACCATTTTTCATCAAAAATGTTGTATTATGGGAGATGGAAAAATGGATAATGGAATGGGAATGATGCCTAAAAAAAGATCTAAAAAAAGAAGATAGCAAACTTATTTTATTTTTGTTTTTTTAATTAATCTCATCTTTTAAAAGTTTATAGTTAGATTTATTAATACTAATTTGTTTATTTTAATAATTAAAGGGGGTTAAATAGTATGTCTGAAAAAGGTATATGGATAGAGATTTCTGTGGCTATACTGTTAGTACTTGCCGGATTACTTGAGGTTTACTATAATTGGTTGTTTTTGGTTTTGGCAATAGTGTTGTTAGCGAGAATAATTTTTTACGAAGATACAGGTAAGGATAAAATGGTAATGGCACCCAAAAAGAAAAAATAATCTTACAATTGATTATTGTTGTTTACTATAACTGTTCTGCTTTAAAGATAAAGAGAGAAAAAGGAAGGATAAAAAAATTAAATAAATTTTGTTTTTATAGGACAAAGTCTGTTGTTCTTAGTGGATAAAATCTTATTTGCACTAGCTTTGCTCCGCTATTATAATAATCCCATCCATATACTACCAAGTCAGCAATGTTAAAAATCCATTCATGCTCATAGTAAGAACAATACAACTCTAGATAAATTATCAGATCAAATTCATCAATATCCCCATCTGAATCCAGGTCTGTTGTTACATCAGCTAAGGTTATTTCTCCATCTAAGTTAGTGTCATATATTTCAGTGCATGCATATCCAGACCATTGAAACATATCGGTTATTGATTGTGCTTTGTTTTGCCCCCTTACTGGCGAGATTCTTATTAATTCTTGACTTTGTTTATCAAATATGCCGTCTTTTGTTACAACTCCAAGTCCAATTAAAGATTCATTACTGCAATCTATATAATCACCAAATCCATCAATAGGGCTTGTAGGGTTATCATTGCAAGCATCTATAAGCTTAGGATAAAAAATAACTTTTCTTTCTTCACCTGTTTTTTTATTTCCCGGTTTTGCTAAGATTCTTGCATAAACCTGATATTCCCCACTAGGTAATTGGATTTTAGCAGGATCTTGTTCACTAAAAGAACACTTATCAATCACATACAGTCCTTCAAGACTCGATTTCTTGTTTTGTATTAATTGTATTTCTGATTGCCCATATTCCGGGACAAATATAGAATTGCCTCCGGGGCTAGAGTCGCAGCTAAAATTGGCTTTTTTACCGTGGATGTTTAGATTGTAATGTTCTCCACTTGGAAATCCATTGCTCCATAAAACCACGTCTGCTGGTTTTCCAGAGCTAGTTGTAGTTGAATCTTTTTTTGAATCAAAGATAGAAAATATGGATCCACCCTGGTATCCTGTTGGATCAGCAGCTTTTATTATAACATAAATAGCAAAAAATAACAGAAAAACACTTAAAACAATAACTATCATCGGGATTTTGTTTTCCATTTTCCACCTCCTTTTTCCTATATTTAAATATAGCTTTCTACATATTATTATCGTTTTTCATCTTTTTATGCTTTTCTGTCTTTATAGGCTTCAATTCTTTCTCTATTGCTTTCACAATTAAGATTAAAGCAGAATGTCCATGGCTTTTTTCCTTTTCTAAGTGAGATTACCATAGGAAAATTACAATGTTCACAAGTTTTATTTGCAGTTTTTATTAAGCTATTTGGAGGAAGTGTAAATGTGGTTTTGCATTCTGGATATGAAGAACAACCAACAAAATACCTCTTTGCTTGTCTATTATAAATAATCCTTAAATTTCCTTTTTTACAAACTGGACAAAATGTTAAGGTATTCTCCTTTTTTTGCTGTTCGATTATTGTATCTGTAGCTTCTACAAGTTCCTTACCTATTTTTTCCCCGTTTTTGTCAAAATATTCCAATATCTTTTTTATTGTTTCTTTTGCTTCATCTATAATATTTTTTTGTTTTTCTGCCATATTTTTTTTGGATCCTAAAATAGCTTCCATTTCTCTTTCAAAATGTCTTGTTAATGCCTCATCTATTATCACGGGAGAATATTTTTCTAAGGTTTCTATTAAATGCATTCCTAATTGGGTTGCTTCTATGCTTTTGTCTCTCACATAATCCCTATCATATAGTGTTTCCAAAATACTTGCTCTTGTTGCCTTTGTTCCTAAATTTCTTTTTTCTAATTCACTTAAAATAGAAGCGGGCGAATAACGTTTTGGGGGTTGAGTTTCTTTTTCTTCTGTTCTAACATTTATTATTTTTACTTCTCCATTGATGTCTGGAATTTCTTTTTCTTGTAACTTAACAGGATAGATCTCCATCCACGCCTTTTTCTTTATCTCAACCCCTCTCTCTATAAACACGAAGTCTTTATATGTTGCTTTTATTATTTTATTTTCAATTATAGCATCTTCACAGAACAAAGAGAGGAATCTTTTAACTATTAAATTATAAATTTTTTCTTCTTCAGCATTTATTATTCCCTCTTGACTAGTAGGATATATTGAGGGGTGGGCTGGATCTGATTTTTTTCCTTCTATTGGTTTATTTCTTACAGTTAGATTTCCCGTTTTGTACTTTTTGTTAAGTTTATCTAAAATATCTAAGTAATTTATGGATGCAGGCAATTTTTCACTGGATGTTCTTGGATAAGAAATAAGGCCATTAAGATAAAGTGATTGGGCAATTTGTAATGTTCTTGATGGAGTAATACCAAATAGTTTGTAGGCTTCTGTTTGCAATGTTGTGAGGTTAAACGGAACTGGTGGGGGGATTATTTCTTGAGTTTTTTTTGTCTCAGCAATTGCAATTTCTCCAGCTAGCTCTTCAAATTTCTTTAAATCGCTCTTTTTTGTTATGTCCTTGTTATATTTTAATTCTATGACATGCGAATTTTTTATTTTAATAAAAATTTGCCAGTAAGTGCTTGGTTTAAAACCTTGAATTTTTCTTTCTTTTTCAACTATTAAATTTAATGCAGGCCCTTGCACTCTTCCTATTGACATTATTTTGAATCTTCCAATTGTTTTTATTGCATTCATTAAAGCTCTAGAAAGATTAATCCCATAATACCAATCTAGATAATGCCTTGTTTCACCAGCTATTGCTTGGCCCCAGTTTAAAGTCTGGGATTTAGTTTCATATGCTTCATTAAGTTCCTTGTCTGTGAGGGTTGAGAATTTCATTCTGGAAGCATCTTTTTGACCGCAAATAAACCTAACAACATTTAATCCTATAACTTCTCCTTCTATGTCATAATCTGTCGCTATTGTAATCGAACTGGCATTTTTTACTAATTTGCTTATAGTATCGTAATATTTTTTTGTGAAGTCCGTTTTTCCATTTCTTGCCAGAAAATTAGGTACCCATTTAATTTCAAATACTGGCAATGTTTGACCATTTCCAGTTTCTTGTTTTAATGTAAATAAGTGTCCTACTGCACATGCAACAACAATTTCTTTTCCATTTTTAGTTAATTCATAATAAGGAATGCCATTATTTGCCTTTTTTGCAGGATTTTTTCCGTTATCCAGTGCAGAAGCGATTTTTAATGCTGCTTGTGGTTTTTCTGTTATTATTAGTTCATATCCTGTTTTTTTTAATTTAACTTCTTGAGGGGCATATTCTTTTATTTTTTCAATTAAATTGTTTGTTTTTAAAGATGTAAAGCGAGACGAACCTTTTTTTGAACTAAAAGATATTTTTTTAAACTTTCTTGTTGTTTTTTTATTTCCATTATAAGAAAATTTTTTACCTTTTGTTACCATTTTATGAGGTGTATCGTTTGGGTCAACAGATTGCCCCATAATTGTAGACTTAACTGGCTTTTCAATAGAGTATTTTATATCTGTAACATCTACTGGAAAATAGTTCTCAGCTGTTACCTGTTCTCTTGATTTCTTCTTTTTACGTGGCATACAGAATTGGAGTAAACACAGCTTTTATAAGTTTTTGCATATTAATCTACTTATGAAAAAGAAGGTTTTGTTATTTTTATGCTTGATTTTCATTATGTTTTTGAGCTATTTTTTCTTTCTAATAACTTTCTATATGTTTAGTAATTTACCAGAAGTTTGTATAAATAAAACTTGTTTTAATGTGAAAATTGCAGATACAGATAAAGAAAGATTAGAGGGGTTAATGAACATAACTTATTTAGATAAAGATGAAGGGATGTTGTTTGTATTTGATGAAGAAGGTTATTATGGATTTTGGATGAAAGATACTATAATAAGCCTGGATATGATATGGATAAATAAAAATTTGGAAATTGTTAATATTGTTGAGAATGCAGAACCTTGTTTGCAATATACTGAGTTAGAGGAATGCCCTATCTATTATCCCAATCAAGAATCTCTATATGTTTTAGAGGTTAAAGGTGGGGGTGTTGATAGATTGGGAATTAAAGAAGGAGATGAAGTGGATATTGAGATTTAATTTCTATTTCATAATACAATTTAATTTATAAATAAAAAACTTCTTTGAATTTTATGAATCTTGAAAAGATGAGTTTAACATCTTTAAACTCTAATGAAGTTATGAAAACTGCTTTGGAGGGGGCACAAAAATATGGTTATGAAAGAGGTAGAGCTAGCGCAATTGGTGATAAATATGCTAGTTTGGGTGGGCCCACAGTTGAAGTGGCTATAAAAGATTACGCTGAATTTAAATTTGGAGCATTTATTGAAGATGTTCCAAGAGAATTAATCAAAGCTTTAAGAAAAGGTTTTAGTGAGGGTCAAAGCGAAATGTCCAGAGAGCTAGCCAATGATGGAGATGACCATAATATATGGTAAGGAAGATGTTTTTCAAATCTCAAAAATAACTTCTTTTCTCGCTACGCTGATAACTCTTGTTTTACCGATTTTATCTTCTAATCCGGCCGATTCATGAATATGCCCTGATATTGCTATGTCTGGTTTAAAATTTTCTATTGCCTTTCTTATGACTTCACTTGATGGGGCAAAATTAGCTATTTTTTCTATAATTGTTCCAGAAGCATGCATATGAGTAATCATTACTTTTTTGGTTATTTGATTTTTAAATTTTTGACTGTTTATTGTGTCATTTGACTTTTTTAACAAATTATAGATTTCTGATTCGGGTGTAAAAAATGGACCAGATGTTGCTCCCCCTGCTCCAAAAAACGCAACATTATTATGTATGAAATAATTCCCATGAAGATGATTAATATTATATTTATTTGCTAAAAAACTTGTTGTAGAAGGGGACTCATGATTTCCAGGAAGCAATAGTATTGGTTTTTTTGATTCAAGTAGCGGGCCAATTAAGTTTTTTGTTTCTATTTCAAAAAAAGTTATATCCCCAGCTAAGATGATTACATCCACATTTTCTTTTTTTGCCTTTTCAGCTAATTTTTTTACAAAAGATGTGTCCCCATGAATGTCGCTTATAGCCATCACTTTTGTTTTATTCTGTTGTTTTCTTTCTTGTTCCATTTTTGTTTTCATTTTATTCTAAATTTTCTTTTTTCTTTTATTTATTGTTTTTCTTTTAAGTTTTTTATTTATTTCTTATGTAATTCTGTATATACTCTTAAATATTATTTATAAATCTTTTTTAATAAATCTTTTTGATTCTCGATGTATTTATCTTACGAAAGATTTAAAAGGAGGCTACTATCTGAATATATACATTAAAAAGCACATAAAACAAACATAACGTATAAAATGAAAGACAATTTCGATATCTTTTTTAGGAGAAAGCCAGCTTTAATGCTAGTATCTCTTAAGAAGAACACAAGAATGCGATATGGGAGTATTTTAGCTAAAGAAGTTGACTGTACATACAGTCATGCAGTAAAGATACTGCAAACATTAGAAAAACTTGGATTAGTTGCATTTGAAAAAAAGGGGCGAATAAAATTAATAAAACTATCCAAGAAAGGTACAGAAGTTGCTGATGCAATAGAAAACATACAAAAGCTTATCAAGTAATTGTATGGTAGTGTTTCTTGTTAAAATGCCCCATGGAAAGGAGAAAAATTTTAATTTAGAAGTAGATGAGTCTAAAATTTAAATTTTTCTTATTTTTTATTTAATGGTTTCTTTTTTTCTTATTTTTTTGTTTTTTATAATCAGAAGTTCTGGAATTGCAGCATAAAAAGCCAAAAGAAACGTATCAAAATCCCAAACATGCTCTTTTGCATCAGAAGGATTAAGAATTTTAAACCCCTTTTTATTATAGCCTATGACAATAACCTTATGATTCTTTTTTATTGAACTCCATTTATTCACAAATGCTGGTTTAATTTCAACTAAAACAAATTTGTTTTTATCAATTATTTTTTTTATTTTTTCTATATTCAATTTTTCAATTTTTAATTCTCCTCCTAGTTCTAGAAACTTTAGTGTTTCATCAACATAAAATTTTTCATAATCTGAATAAGTTTTTGATTTTTCTTTAAGAGATTTTTTTAGATTACTTGAAGAATTGTTATTTGTAGTATGTGGGTTATAACCTATGTATTTTACACCAAAACCAAATTTAAGGGCAGTTACTCCTAAATTTATAATAGGGTTTCTAACTCCGTCATTTGAATAGTATGGTGAATGTTTTGTTAAAACATCCTCTTCAGAAAAGTTATTTCCATAATGATTCATAATACTTCTTAAACAAGCAATACCACAACGCTTATT
>CAZOFF010000023.1:0-4075 GCA_964579165.1 Candidatus Woesearchaeota archaeon | reverse complement strand
TATTTCCATAATGATTCATAATACTTCTTAAACAAGCAATACCACAACGCTTATTATTCTCTTGTTTATAGATTTTCATAAATTATCTAATGTGAATTGGTTTATTAAATATAATCTTTAGTATTCAATTTGTGGTTATAAAAACGACCCCAGAGAGCTCAGAAAATCAGAAGATTTTCTGGGACTTTAACTCTCACGAGATTGAAGTATTTGAACCCCCTGTTCAAATCTAAAAACGGCCCCAGAGGGATTTGAACCCCCGACACCTGGATAACTCCGAGTTTCCCTTCTTTTTGAAGGAGGGGTTACTGTAAGGGGAACATTTGTGCCCCTCATAAGAGTCCAGTGCTCTGCCAGGCTGAGCTATGGAGCCATTGTTTTTGTATTTTTGTTTTGTTTATTTAAATTCCATAGCGAAAGTATTTTCAGTACTTCGCGATGCGTATGCGTAATCGCTTCCCTCATTCAGTGCCTCGCGATGCGTATGCGTAATCGCTGAGCCATGGAGCCATTGTTTTTGTATTTTTGTTTTGTTGACTTTAAATTTCCAATAATAATTTAGTTAAAAAGCTTTTTATAGTTATTCTCTTTTCTATCAATAATCAATTAATCTGAAAATATTTGATAATATTGAGCTTTAAACGATAAAAAATGAGGTACAAAAAAATTAATCTACCTAAAGATGGTAGTAAGCATAATAGAATTGTTGAATGGTGGTATTTTAATGGCCATCTTAAAGATAAAAATGGGAATAAATATGCTTATATGGACTGTCTTTTTAGGGCCGATACAAAAAAAGTTAACATTCCATTCTTAAAATTCGCTAAAGATAGATACATTTCTTTTGCCCATTCTATTTTTTCAGATATCAATAAAAAGAAAGTTTACACTAAATTATTTCCCATGGCCGAATTATCTAAAGATAGTTTTACTAAACCTTTGTTTTTTGTTAATTATAAATCAGAAGATAAAAGGGGTTATTTAAATTATGAGATAGAGGAAATAAAACCATTTCATTTTAGAATAAAAACAGATGTTTTGGATTTGGAATTAACAACAAAGAAAAGACCTTTGTTAGAAGGGGGGAAAGGATTTATGGAATTACATGGGAAAGACACGTATTATTATTCTCTTACTAATCTAGAAACAAGCGGAACAGTTAAATTGGGGGATAAAACAATTGAAGTTAAAGGAAAATCTTGGATGGATCATCAATGGGCAGATATTCCTTATGAAAAAGACAAATGGACCTGGTTTTCAATTCAATTAGATAACGATTCTGAGATGGTTTGTTTTGAATTTGATGATGGCAAGAAAAAAGAATATCTTGCAAGTTTAATAAATAACAAAGGAAAGACATATCATACAAAGAAAGTTTTTTTTAGTGCATTGAAAAAATATTGGAAGAGTTCAAAGACTGGAGCAAGTTATCCATTACATTGGGAAATTTTAATTCCTTCCAAAAAAATATCCTTAAAAGTTTCTCCTTTAAGTAAATCGCAAGAAGTTGTATTTGGGAATATTAATTATTGGGAAGGGCCATTAAAAGTTTCTGGAAGGATAAACAACAAAGATGTTAGAGGAAGGGGTTACATGGAATTAGTAGGTTATCCTCAAAAAAAATCTTTTTTGAACCAAAGGATAAATGAGATAAAGAAAAAAGTGTTTTAGTTTTTTAACTGTTTAAAGAAACTTAACTAATTTGTATTTAGATAATTAATTAATAGTGAATGCATTTGAACACCTCTTATGAAAGCGCCTGGGAGCAAATCTCCTACTAATGCTCCAGTTACATAACCTTCTTCAGGATATGTGTAAAGATAGTCGTGTAGATGCCCCAAGTCTCGATCAATATTTTCTACTCTATAAACAAAGTGAACAAAGTCTAATCTTGATTTTTCTTTTTCCGTTATTAATTCAAGATGTGCGTCATATTGCTTGTTTTCTTGCCCATTTTCAAGATAAAGTTCTCTTTTCCTCTCTTTAATCATCTTTTTTTTTGTTGAACTAATTAATTCTGGAAGAATTTCAACTAGACTTATTAAGAAATCTTCTTTTTGTTTTCTTAAAGTTAATTTTTCAGGAGGAAGCGATTTGGTTTGGACAGACATTATTTTTTTAATCTAATGAGTTTTATAAGGATTCTTGTTGTGTGAAATATTTTATCGTTTATCTATATTCTCCATGGGTAAAAATTTAGTTTAAAAAGTAAAAATATATAAATAATCTTTTTTAATCAGAGCTGAATGGAGATAGGGATTATTGGTTTGGGTGATATGGGTAAGTTATATGCAAGAGAATTCTCTAAACAAGGTTATAGAGTTAATGGCTGTGATTTACCAGAAAAAAGAAATCGACTAGAACAAGAGTTGAATGGTACAGGAATTTATATTTTAGATAATGGTATTGATGTTTCTAGGAGAAGTGATTTGATATTTTATTCTGTAGAGGCAGAGAATATAGAAAAAGTTGTAGGTCAGATTGGTTCGTCAACAAAAACTGGAGCAATTGTTGCTGGTCAAACTTCTGTGAAAACCCCCGAAATTGAAGCTTTTGAAAAATACTTACCCCCAGACGTAAATATTGTTACTTGTCACTCTTTGCATGGTCCATCCATTAGTCCTGTTGGGCAAAATTTAGTTGTTATTAATCATAGAAGTACTGACGAAGCTTATCAAAGAGCTTTAGAAACTTTTGAAAAATTGGGTTCAAAAATAATTGAGATTTCTACATATCAAGAACATGATAAGATTACGGCAGATACACAGGCTGTTACTCATGTAGGATTTGAAAGTATGGGGACTGCGTGGAAAAATACGGGGGTTTATCCCTGGGAAAATGCTTCTTATGTTGGGGGAATAGATAATGTTAAAGTTTTGATGACTCTTAGAATTTATGGGGGTAAATCCCATATTTACTCTGGATTAGCTATATTAAATCCATTTGCAAAACAACAAGTTAAACAGTATGCTACTTCTGAATCTGAATTATTTAAACTAATGATTCAAGAAAATGAATCTGTTTTTCAAGAAAGAGTAAAGATGGCAGGAAATTTTGTTTTTGGGAGTGATAATTCTCCAATACTATTAGATGATAAAATTATGAAAGAATTTAGTTTAGGCAGTCAGATAGAAAGAAAACCAAATTCCCATCTAAGTCTTTTAGCGATGATTGATGCTTGGCATAAACTGGGGGTAAATCCTTATAAAAATTTAATATGTCAAACTCCAATTTTTAGACTGAGGTTAGGGATAGCAGAATATTTATTTAGGAATTCAGAACTTCTTGAAGAGTCAATTAGAACCTCTTTGTTTGA
Source organism: Candidatus Woesearchaeota archaeon (assembly GCA_964579165.1). Classification (GTDB taxonomy): domain Archaea; phylum Nanobdellota; class Nanobdellia; order Pacearchaeales; family GW2011-AR1; genus CAZOFF01. The sequence continues at coordinate 759 of CAZOFF010000023.1, read as the reverse complement.
TAAAGGAATAAGAGGAGACGATTTAGAATTTCATACTGCCGTAAAAGAATGGGCCTCAATAATTAGCCATGAAGATACAGAAGGATATAAACAGCAATTTGATATCACGAGAGATTTTTTTAAAAATAGAATTCCTGAAGGTATGAAAAAAAGTAATGAATTAATCAGACAATTAAGTGGATTGTAATCTATATATACTCTCTATAAATTATCTATATTCTCTCCAAGTAAATGAACATTTTGTGCATTTGAAGAATTTAGTCTCTGCTTCATCTCCAGCTCTTGTTTGAACTGTCCAGAAAAATACTTTTTCATTTCCGCATTTTTTGCATTTTTCAGTTATTATTGGCAGAACATCTGTTTTCTTCTTCATAACTCCTATCTCTTGATTTCTAAAATTACTCCCAACTTTCTCAGTTACCTTTAACTTAATCTTATTTTTAGAATTATAACTACATCTTGGACAACCATCATGTTTTTTCTTCTGAACTAGTAAAGCACCACATTTAGGGCAAAATTCCATTATTAACTTTAATTAACTGCTTTTAAAAACCTTTTCAATTGTTTAATTGTTTGTTTAATTTATTAATCAATTGCAAAAACCTCTTTCTGTTTTAGATTTTTTTAATTCAAAAAATATGAGTTTTAACCAACCAGCATAAGGAACTATTTTGAATACGGCTTTTCCGACTATTGCATCTTGAGGTATTTCTTTTTCAAAGAATTGCACATATCCGACCTCATCCCCCATTGTCGAAA
>CAZOFF010000022.1:0-12039 GCA_964579165.1 Candidatus Woesearchaeota archaeon | reverse complement strand
TTTTTATCTTGCTCTTAAGAAAGTCAAGAGTTAATCCTATAAGTTTTTCCCTTTCATTTTCAAAGAAATCATATGCTGGCTCTGCATTAACCTCTAATACAACCCATTTTCCATTTCTTTTTAATAAATCTATCCCACAAACACTTATTTTAGTTGTCTTCATAACTTTTTTGACAATATTTCTTAATTCTTTGCCAACAGGAAATTTTTTGATCTTCTCAGCATAAACTCCTGTAGCTTTCCATCCTTTACTTTCTTTAATGGCTGTCTGTACTATTTTATTATTTATAACCGTAACTCTATAACTGGGTGAAGCTATATATTCTTGAGCTATTATTGGGAGCTTATCACTTCCTTTTTTCCAGAATTTATTCATTATTCTTACAGCTTCATTTATGTTGTTTGCTTTCTCAACATATTGTCCCATAGTCCCACTAACTCTTTTAAGTATTATGGGCCATACATTATGTTTTTTCAATTCCTCTTTTGCATAGTTAATATTTTCAGATAGGAGAATTGTTTCAGGGGTTGGAATCTTGTTTTCCTTGCATTTAACATAAAAAATCCACTTGTCTTCTATATAATAATATCTACTTGAAGGATCATAAACTTTCTTCCCAAGCATTTCAATAGTTTTTTCGTACTCTATAGCAAAATCTTCTGCACTTGAGTTATATATTACATCACACCTCTTTATCTTTCTCTCAAGCTCATCTTCACTAAAGTCTCTATAGGTATTAAAGAATACAAGTTCAATATTTTTTTTCTTGGCCTCTTTAATAAAAAACTTTTCATCTTTACCATATCTTTTTCCACTAAAGATTATTCCTATCACCTTCTTTTTCATAATTAGACAAGTCTTTTTGAATATTTAAATTTAATTTAAGTTGAATTTAGAGATATCTTGGTTTAAAGAACAATACTTAACAATCACTTCAAAACAACAAGTTTATTTCTCTGTTTTTTAGCTTGATATAATGCTTTGTCTGCCCTTTTTTTTAAACTTGTTTTTGTATCACTTTTTTTATACTGAGTTAAACCCCCAGAAAAAGTAATATTATATTTCTTTAATAGTTTTTCAGATTCTAATTTATTTTTTAATCTTTTAACAAACTTTTCTGCATTTCTTAAATTGGTGCTGGGGAATAAGATTAAAAATTCTTCACCACCAAATCTAGAAACAATATCCGACTTTCTAACATGATTAGTCAAAAACTTGGCAAAATGAACCAAGACTTTATCCCCAATCATATGCCCGTATTTATCATTAATTTTTTTAAAATAATCCAAATCTATTATAAACAAACATAATTCTTCTCCTCTTTTAGCATGTGCCATCTCAAAATCAAGCATAGTATCAAAAAATTTAGAGTTGTAAAGATTGGTTTTAGCGTCATGAATTGCTGCATCATACAACTGGTTGATATTCCTGTTTAATTCTTCAACAAGTTCGTTAATCCTTTTTTTTATATGTTCAACCATTTATAAATAAACAAATTGCAATTTAAAAGTCTATTGATACAAAAGATAAGAACATTGAAAATTTAGAATAACAGACAGATATAAAAAGCAAAATCTCCTTTGTATTTATAGATCCAGCATTTAACAAGAGGTGAAATATGAGGATAGCATTTTTAGAGGTAGACAAAGAAGAATTTAATTTTTTCAAAAAAAATTTGAGAAATCACAAGTTATTTTTCTTTAACAAACCTTTAAATGAAAAAACATTGGCAAAAATAAAAGAAGTTGAATGCTTGGTTGTTTTTGTTCACTCACAAATTTCAAGAGAAATATTAGAAAAGTTGCCAAATCTAAGATACATTCTAACCATGTCTATGGGTTATGATCATATAGATATAGATTATTGCAAGCAAAAAAATATAATCGTTTCAAATGTCCCGACTTATAGCGAAAATTCAGTTGCTGAGCATACTTTTTCGTTGATATTAGCATTATCAAGAAAACTCTATCAGTCCATTGAAAGAACACATCATGAAAACTCTTTTGAAACAGATGATAGTTTAATGGGTTTTGATTTGAATGGAAAAACCCTCGGAGTTATAGGTTGTGGCAGTATAGGAAAAAATGTAGTTAAAATAGCAAAAGGATTTGGAATGAAAGTTCTTGTAGTAGATAAATGCAGAATCCCAAGAATGGCAAAAGGGATGGGATTTGAGTATTCTAATCTGGATAGATTACTAAAAAATTCTGACATAATCTCTCTACATGTTCCATACACTAACAAAACACATCATTTAATTGATAAAAATGCAATAAACAAAATGAAAAAAGGGGTCTATCTAATTAATACTGCCAGGGGGGCAGTAGTTGATACGGTTGCATTAGTTTATGGGTTGAAGAGCGGAAAGATTGCAGGAGTAGGTTTAGATGTTCTGGAAGAAGAGAAAAATATTATTGAAGAGAGAGAATTAATTAAAAAAGAGATTTCAAATGATACTAATCTTCGGGTATTACTGTTGGGGCACCAGCTAATGAAAATGAACAATGTAATAATTACTCCGCATAATGCATTTAATTCAGCAGAATCGCAAAAAAATTTATTAAAGATTAGTATCAAAACCATTAAATCATTTTTGAAAGGCAAGCCAATCAATACAGTATAACCTCAAAATCAAAGATAAAAATATTTATAAACATAAAATTATTATCTAAAACAATAATAAATATAAATGAGGAAAAATGAAGGAAAAAATAATGCTCAGATTTCTTGTTATTGTTATGATTGTAGTGGCATTGCCAATAATCTCCGCTTATAAAACGGAAGTGACAGTAAAGACTCAATCAAATATGTTAGTAAGCATACAAGTAACAGATCCTTCTAGTGATGAAAAGATATTTAACGTCTTTGAAAGAGCAGATAGTCAAGGAATATTTGCAACTAACTTCTCCACTGGATTTGAAAAAGTCAACATAAAGATAAGATCACAGGATAATCAAAATGTTATCATTGGAACACAAGAGATAGAAAATTACAATGCTGGGAAGCCTTTAATAATAGACTTTGTGAAAGAATCTGAAGCGAATGAAACTAGTTTAGAAAATAGTAACGAAACATTAGAGATAACAAATGAAACGGAAGTAAATGCTGAAGGATTAAACAACCGTGAAAATGAAACAGAACCTGCAGAAATATCTGGATTCTTTATTTCAAAATTAACCAAAAAAATCCCAAAACCAGTTTATTATGGGCTGGGTATTTTATTGCTTGTGGCCATTATTGGGTTTTTTATTTCTAGGCAAGCATTATTAATCAAAAGCCATAAAGATAATCCTGAAAATAAGCAGGAGATTAAAATAAAAAAATTAACTGATTTTCAAGAAGAACAAAAACAAAGAAACTCGATAAATTCAACGGATGAAAGAGTAAGACAAGCTGAAGAAAAGATAAGGCAAGCACAAGAAGAGATTAAAAAGATAAAAAATGAAGGAAAAATAAAAGAAATGGAAAGTAAGCTTGAAAGGGACAGACAAGAGCTTGAAAAACTTAAGTTTGAATAAGGATAGTTTTTAGATTGTAATTAACTTCTAAGCCATAAAAACATTTAAATAACCTTAGGATTAGATTAGTCTATAAAATGGAAAAAGACATAGGAAAAATAAAGAAAAACGATACAACTAACATTGTGGTTAGAATAGACGATTTTGGGGGCAGAACAGGGTTAACTATAAGGGAATTTGTTTCTAGTGATAGATATACTGGCTTTACTAAAGCCGGAGTAAGAATACCTGCAGCAGAATTTAAGAGATTTAAAGAAATGATTAATTCTGTATTGGACAAGGACATGAAAGAACCAGAAGCTTCAAACAAAGAACCAGAAGAAAAGTCGGCTGACCAAGATTTAGAGGATTATTAGTTTTATTTGGGGTATAAAAAAAAGAGCGATTAATCTCCGATAATTTTTTTAAAAGAATATTTAGCGTTAGCAATAATATCAAGATTAAATGAAGTGAATAATGTTTTTTACAATGTTCACATTTGATTCTTCTATCATTAAGTCTATATAACTCATATTTATTACAAATATACAAGCTTTACTCTCAAAATACTGCGTGTACACTCCTTATCCTTAATATCGTCGTAATTAGCTATTATTTAATCTTTTTTGCTGCCAAAAAGCATCAATTACTAGAAATAAATTAAACAACCCCCATTATTAACATTAAATCTTGCTAAAAATTTATTAAATATACACAAATCTCAAACAAGTTGAATGTAACCAATTTCACAAAAACATTTAAAAGCTTTTTTTACGTTTTTTAAATATGAAAAAGAGAATTAACTGGACTTGGGTCATTATTGCTATGATATTAATCTTTGCAACATATATAATATTCAAGCCCTCAAAAAGCATTGAATCTGAAATTGCCAAATGTATAGGAGAGAAGTCAACAGTTTATTCGCAACTTGGCTGCTCTGCATGTGCAAAACAAAAAGAGCTTTTTGGGGGTAGTTATAGATATATAAATGAAATAGATTGTTTTTATGATAACGAAGCTTGTGTACAACAGGAAATTACATCAACACCAACATGGATAATTGACGGGAAAAAATATGTGGGGGTCCAACCAATTGAAAGATTGCAATTACTAACAGGATGCTAAAGATAATTAGCTAGATTAAAAATAAACAAAATGAAATACAAACCAACTTTATACAAAAGTATTTTTTCGATATTAGCGTTTATAATAACAGATTATTATATCAGTTCTAAGATGATTTGTGTAACAAAACTTGGAACAGCATGTTCTACATTTCAATCTATGTTAGACCCAATTAATATTGCTTTATCATTAATCCCACTAATTATAGTTTATCTCATTTGGAGTTTTTTTCAAAGAAAATACAGATATTAAAATAAAACAAAATGGCAGTAAATTTAGATTTTATAGGTTTATTAGTTAAGATAACCGGCTTGGCAGCAGCAGATGCAATTAATGTTTGTGCATTCGCTGTTTTAACAATGGTATTAGTTTCTATACTTACATACAACCCAAATAAACCCAAGATTGTTCTTCAAGCAGGACTTTATTTTGTTGCAGCTGTTTTCATTATGTATCTTGCTTATGCGTTTATACTCTTACAGTTATTGACAACTTTAACAGAACAGATTAGGACAATAGGTCCTTATGTGTACAAAGGATTTGCAGTCTTAGCAATGATTATTGGTGCATTAAATATAAAAGATTATTTTAATTACAAACCAGGAACAGCTGGAACAGAAATGCCATTATCTTTTAGGCCTAAAGTTAAAAGAATAATCAAAAGTGTAACCTCTCCAAAAGGTGCATTTGTAACCGGCATTTTTGTAACTTTATTTTTATTGCCATGCACAATGCTACCATTATTTGTAGCAGCAGGAATTTTAAATGATTTAGGATATACTGTTATTACCTCTTTGCCTTGGTTTTTATATTACAATTTAATATTTGTATCGCCAATGATTTTAATTGTTATTTTGATTTACTTAGGAAGTGCCAAAGTTGATGATGTTTCTGGCTGGAAAGAGAGAAATGTAAAAAAGCTTCATTTAGCAGCAGGAGTTTTATTATTCTTAGTCGGATTGTTGTTATTACTTGGATGGTTGTAAAGAAATTTGTAAAAAAAGAAATTTAAAATAAAAAATTAATTAAAATTTCCAGAAATTAATCAATTTTTAATCCCAATTCATTTGCAACTCTAACAAGTTCAGATTTACGAATCAAATAAGAATTTTTTACCAAAAACCATGCCCTACTATCCAGTCGAGTTTTAATACCCTCTTTTGAATACTCTTGAAAAGTATTTCCAAATCCATCTGACCCTCCCCAATTACTTGTTTCATAAGGTTTTATCATTCTTTCTAATTTTTTAATAGATACCATTTTAGATATTATGTTTTAGTATAAACCAAAATAAATAATAAAAAACAAAATTATTTATCTCTTACCTAATATATCTTCAATATACCTAAGAGCATTGGCAGTCTCCCAATTAGGCATATTAGCTGAAGGACAGGGTGCCCCAATTGTATCTTGAAAATCCCCTGCAATACCAATTCTTTGTAAAAGACCATAATCTACAATGGGTATTCCTATTGGTGGTTGAACAAAACCCAATAATGTTGCAATCTCTATTAATTCAGCAGAAGACTTTAAAGAAAGAGTTTCTGGATCGATAGGTAAATATTTTTTCATACAGAAAGGTATTTCCTAACCTTTAAAAATATACTTATTTTAGAGAATATATGGAACAAAATAAACAAAGGAAACAATCTAAAGAAAATAAAGAAATCCAAGAAATAGTCAAGAAGCAAATTCGCCAACCAATCGTCACAGTTGTAGGCCATGTAGATCATGGCAAAACTTCTTTACTTGATAGTCTGAGAGATTCTTGCGTTGCACAAGGCGAAGCAGGAGGGATTACTCAAAAAATATCATTCACAAGTTATCCTATGTCACAGCTTAAAGCAGCTTGCCCTTTAATAGACAAACAAGGAATAAAATTGGATATTCCAGGATTCTTGCTTATTGATACTCCGGGCCATGCAGCATTCACTAATTTAAGAAAAAGGGGGGGGAGCCTAGCAGATTTGGCTGTTCTTGTTGTGGATATAAATGATGGCATAAAGCCCCAAACAGCAGAAGTAATACAAATTTTAAAATTAAACAAAACCCCTTTTATTATTGCTTTAAATAAAATAGATAACATTTCTGGCTGGAACAAAAAACAGGGGAACATTAAGGAATTAATTGAAACACTTCCAATCAACGTTAGGCAACAATTTGATGAAAAGTTATTAACATTTATAGGCAGCTTGCATAGCCATGGATTTGAAGCAGACTTATTTTATAATATAAATGATTTCACAAAGAAGATATCTATTATTCCCTGTTCAGCCAAAACAAAGCAAGGAATTCAAGAATTGATTATGATATTATGTGGTTTAAGCCAGAAATATTTAGAAAAAAAACTTGAATTAAGCAATCAGGCAAAAGGAGTTGTTTTGGAAATTAAAAAAGGGAAATCAATAAGTTATGCAGAGTGCATACTTTATGACGGAATTTTAAACAAAAAAGATAAAATTGTTATTGCTAATTTTCTAAAACCAGAACAACCAGTAGTAAGCAGTATTAGAATACTTGAAGAAGTAATGCCTTTATGTGATAAATTTAAACCAGTAGAAAAAGCAACAGCCTCAACAGGCTTAAGATTACAATTAATTGAAAAAGCAGATATTCTTCCTGGAATGCCATTTATAAGATATGATGGAACAGAAGAGAATAAAAAACAGATTCTTGAAGAGTTTAAAAAAATAATTTCAGAGAATATCAAAACAGATAAACAAGGAATAATTGCCAAGGCAGATTCACTAGGAAGTTTAGAGGCATTAATCACATTATTAAAAGAAGCAAATATTTCAATATTAAAGGCGGGAATAGGTTCAATAAACAAGTCAGATATCATTTCTGCAAAAGCAAACTTAAATATTAATGAATTAGATGCTATCGTGGTGGGTTTTAATGTTTCAATAGATGAAGATGCGGCAGAACTCATAAAAAGCGAACAAAGAATCAAGATAATTATAGAGCAAGTTATTTACAAACTTATAGAAAATCTCGTTGAATATAGGAAAGAAAAAACATCTGAAATAGAAAAATCAAGATTAATGGAATTGGCAACAATATGCAAACTTGAGATTTTAAGCCAATATGTTTTTAGAAATAGCAATCCTGCGGTATTTGGAGTTAAAGTTTTAGGAGGAAAATTAACGCAAAATCTTCCTTTGATAACAAATCTAAATGAAAGAATGTCAAGAATAAAAAATATTCAGTCTAATAACAAGCCAGTTAATGAAGCTTTTGAAAGTATGGAAGTTGCTGTTTCACTTCCAGGAATTAACTTTGAAAGAAGAATTAAGAATACCAATATTAAATTCTTATACAGTGATATAAGTGAGTCTCAATTCAAGAAATTCAAGAAAAACAGAGATTTATTGTCTTCAAATGAAAAAACAATTCTACAAGAAATAGCTGAAATAAAAAGAAAAGAGAAAGCTGATTGGGGGTCATAATTTGGATAATAAAATCAAAAATCAAACAGTAGTCACAAAAGAAGAAGATTTTTTATCTAAAGAAGCCAAAGATATTTTTTCTAGAAGAATATTAACAATTAAAGAGATAATCCCCTATTATTTAATGTTTAAGAAACAAGTAGAGCAAATGAAAATCTTATCAAAGTTATGAATAAAACTAAATTTAAGACAGGAGAACAAGTTAAGGTAGTTACGACAGATGGCCTACAAGGTTATCCAGCAGTTTTAAGAAAAACATTTAGTTTACAATCACCTTATCATGCTTCAAGCAGAACTAAAAGCAAGATAATTCATAATGTGGTTATTGCTTCTGAAAGAGGATTTAACCATCCTATTGAAAGATTACATAATACAATTAGAGAAAGGACAAAAGTTATGAGGGGCTTTCATGGTTGCATAGAAAGTGCTTATGCTATTATGAAAGGACTAGAAATAAATTATAATTTCAATAGGAAGCACATGGCTTTAGGAAATAAAACACCTGCGCAAATAGCTATTTCTGAATTAGGGCTTGGAGTAAATAAATGGTTGGATTTAATTAAGTTGAGTAAAATATAACTCAAAATAGTAATGTTTAAGTTTACTACAGATAGAAATATTTATAAACTCACTTCAAAGTGATAACATTATGGAAATTAAAGAAATAATAGTCGTAGGTTTAGGAGAAGTAGGTCAATCGTGGTTTAAGGTGGTTTCAAATATAGATGTGAATGTATTAGGAATTGACATAAATAAAACAGAGAAAATAAACAAAAATAAAGTTAATGGAAAAAGAATTATGCATATTTGCCTTCCATTCTTAAAAAATTTTGAAAAGATAGCTACCTCTTATATAAAAAAATATAAGCCAGATTTAGTAATAATAAATACTTCATGTAAGGTTGGTATTACAAGAAAGATTCACGAATTAACTAATGTAAATATGGTTCATATCCCCGTAAGAGGTGTCCATCCAAATATAGACAAAGGAATAAAGACTTTTGTTAATGCTATTGGCCCAATCAACAAAAAATCAGAGAAATTAACCAGAGACTATTTAAACAAGATTAAGATAAAATATGATATTTTTAATAATCCTGAAGAAACCGAAATGGCAAAACTTCTTGATACAAGTTATTATGGTTGGAATATTTTATTTTCAAAAGAAGTTTATAATTTGTGTAAAAACTATAATTTAGATTATGAAAATGTTTATAAGAAATTTAATGAAACTTACAATAAGGGCTATATTGAATTAAACAAGAAAAATGTTATTAGGCCAATTCTAATTCCCCCCCAAATTTTCAATAAAAAGATAGGTATAAATAACAATAAAATAAACGGTCATTGTGTTAGAACTAATCTAGAAATATTGAAGACCATGCAAAATCTCCACAATATCAAATTTGTAGATTATGCTATTAGTTTAGATGAAATATAGGGAGAATAATAGATATGAAATTAATAAGAAATTTAATGGTTTTAATATTTTTAATTGCATTTATTCTGATAATTAATGGAAAATTTTATAGTTCAGAAGGCATATCTTTTCTTACAGTGTATGGAATCACAGTAACTTCTGTTATCTTATTAACTTTTTCAATTGCGCATTTTAAATATAAAGATCCTGCTATAGAGATCATCGAAAAGAATTTAAATAAAAATAAGAAAAAACCTTTTGTTTCCTGTGTTCTTGCAGTTTATAATGAGGAAAAGCATATTGAAGACTGTATTAATTCACTAATTAATTCCACTTACTTAAATAAAGAAATAATAGTTATTAATGATGCTAGCACAGATAATACTTTAAAGATTCTAAATAATTTTAAAAAAAATTCAAAAATTAAGGTCTTAAATTTAAAAAAGAATATTGGAAAAAAAGGAGCTATAGCAAGAGGATTAAAAATAGCAAAAGGAGAGATTTTTGTTTTTACCGATAGCGATTGCATTGTAGAAAAAAGAGCAATAGACAGAATAATACAAATTTTTATGTATGATAAAGATGTGGGAGCAGTAAGTGGTCATTCTAGAGCTTGGAATTCTGATAAAAATATATGGACAAAAATCCAAGATTCTTGGTATGAGGGACAATTTTCAATAAAAAAAGCTTTGGAGAGTTCTTATGGGGTTGTTACTTGTATTTCTGGACCTTTAGCAGTTTTTAGAAGAGAGGCCATTTTTAATTTTATCTCTGCATGGGAGAAAGATTCATTTTTAGGACAAGAATTTAAATTTGCAACAGATAGAACCTTAACAGCTTTTGTTCTTGGAAATGAATTTATAGGAAATAAGCTTAAAAAAAGATATAAAAATTCTTGGTTTGTAAAATCTAAAGATTACCCCACCAAACATTGGAAAACAGTTTACTGTAAGTCTGCTAAAGTATGGACAAATGTTCCGGATACATTTAGAAAAATGATTAAGCAACAGATAAGGTGGAAAAAGAGTTTTATTAGAAGTATTTTTCTAACCGGCAAATTTTATTGGAAAAAACCAATTATACCAGCATTATTGTTTTATCTAAAAATCCTATTTATTTTTTTAGGTCCTTTTATTGTTTTAAGACAGTTAATATATCTCCCACTTTCTGGAAATCTTCTTGAACCTTTTTTGTATCTGGGGGGCATAACTTTTGTTGGGTTAACCTATGGAGTTTTTTATAAATTAGAAAATCCCAATTGTCATAAGTGGGTTTACAGGCCTTTAATGAGTTTACTATCTACTTTGATTATTTCATGGTTTATTTTTTATTCTTTATTTACAATTAAAAACATGAGATGGCATCGCGGATAAAATGAAGAAAAGAGAATTAATAGTAATGTTTGCAATGATTTTTCTTTTTGTAATCTTGTTGGGAAGATATTTTTATATGGATGATATAAAAGAAACAATTAGTGACGCTGTTTATAACACTGAAAAATTAATAAGTTATAAATTCGTAAATTGTCCAGAAGACCAAATTAAAATAAAAGTTTCTGATGGTTATTTGTGTAGAGAAGAAGCAGAACCATCTATATATCTTCAAATTTATGATACCTATCCCAGGTCTAATAATGGAAAAGAAACAATCTATAATTTTCTTGAAGAGTGGGATATTGAAATAGCAGATAATTATCTTAATGATTTATACCCCATGCCAAGATTTGAATCAGTTAAAATAGACACTCCTTTAACATGGGAAGAAGATCCGTATGATGATAAATATTGGAGATTTAATTATTATAGTTTGCGTCCAACGTTAAATCTTTTATATGCAAATATTGAAACTGAAAATCAAGAATATAATAATAAATTAATTGAAATTACAGAAAGTTTTCTTGATGATGGTATGAATAAATCTTATTCTTGGGAGGATTATCATGCAGTAGCTTTTAGAACAATGGTTCTTGTAAATATTTGGTGGAAACTCCGTGAACAAAATGATCTACCAGTGGAATTTAGTAATAAATTGTTAAAGGTATTAGAAATTCATGGTGATTTTCTTAGCGATAGAAAACATTATGAGATAGGGCGTAATCATGGTATAAACGAGGCTGCCGCCCTGTTTATTTTAGCTGTTAATTTTCCAGACCTTCCCAATTCTGAAAAATGGTTATCTATAGCAAAAAAGAGGATTAGCGGAGAAGTTAATAATTTGGTTGATGAAGACGGGGTTCTTGTAGAAAATTCTCCCTATTATCATTTTTATGTTCTAGAAAAATATTGGGAGATTTTTAAATATACTGAAAAATACAATCTATCTATAAGTAATAATTTTTATAGCAAAATACAAAAAATGATTTCTTATGCAACATTTATTCTTCAACCCGACTCTAAAGTTCCTTTATTAGGAGCTTCTATTGACAGAGAGATAAAACCTGTTGGAGAGTATGATGATATGGCTAAAATAGACCCTCATTTTCTTTATGTTTTAACAAAAGGTGTGCAGGGCGATGCCCCAATAGAATTAAATAGACAATATCCTACT
>CAZOFF010000021.1:0-12164 GCA_964579165.1 Candidatus Woesearchaeota archaeon | reverse complement strand
GTATGCTGATGAACTTCTTAGGGAAATTGATTCTCTGGATTGGCCTGAGAGGATAAAGGCAATGCAGAAAAATTGGATAGGAAGAAGTGAAGGTGCTGAGATTGATTTTGAAATTGATGGAAAGAAATGGCCAATTTTTACAACAAGAGCAGATACTTTATTTGGAGTTACTTTTTTAGTTGTAAGCGCACAGCATCCTAAATTGATGGAGATTGTTAGTGATAATCAAAAAGAAGATGTTGAAAAATTTGTTAAAAAGATAAAGAGTACAAAACAGGAAGATATAGACAAATTGGAAAAAGAAGGAGTTTTTACTGGGGCTTATGCCAAACATCCTTTAACTGGGGAGAGAATTCCTATCTGGGCCGGAAATTTTGTCGTAGCTGATTATGGTTCTGGAATGGTTATGGCTGTTCCTGCTCATGACCAAAGAGATTTTGAATTTGCTAAGAAATATAAAATAAAAATTAAAACAGTCATAATTCCTTCTTATAAAGATTCGAAAGATGTAGACAAATACCGGCATGTGTCTGTTGCAATAATACGTAAGGGAGAGGATAAGTTTTTATTTAGTAAACGTAAAAAGTTTGGAGAAAGTGAGCAAAAATATGTTAATTCTAGAGAATTAATGGAATTACTTAGTAAGCAAGATTCTTTTGATCATAGGGAAGCATATACTGGGGGGGGGGGGTTGATTAATTCAGGGCCTTTTGACGGTTTATTAAATAGAGAAGCTAAAGTTCATATCACAAAAGTTCTTGAAAATAAAAAACTTGGAAAAGAAACAATACAGTACAAGCTTAAAGATTGGCTTATTTCAAGGCAGAGATATTGGGGAACTCCTATCCCAATTGTTTATTGCAATAAATGTGGGATTGTTCCTATTCCTGAAAAACAATTGCCTGTTTTACTTCCTGAAAAAGTAGAGTTTGGGAAAGGAAATCCTTTAGCAACAAATAAGAGTTTTGTTAATGTGAAATGCCCAAAATGTAAGGGGAATGCCAGAAGGGAAACAGATACAATGGATACTTTTGTAGATTCAAGTTGGTATTATTTAAGATATTGTGATAATAAAAATAATAAAAAACCATTTGATATAGATAAAATTAATTATTGGATGCCAGTAGATCAATACATTGGTGGAGCAGAACATGCTTGCATGCATTTAATTTATGCAAGATTTTTTACAAAAGCCTTAAATGATCTTGGTTTTTTAAATAAAAGTCTTAGAGAACCATTTAAGAAATTGTTTAATCAAGGAATGTTGCATGGAAATGATGGTATTGTAATGAGTAAAAGTAGAGGAAATGTTATTTTACCTCAAGAAGTAAGTAAGAAATATGGAATTGATACAGCCAGATTATTTCTTGTTAGTGTTGCTTCTCCCAATAAAGACACGCAATGGAGTGATAAGGGGATAGAAGGAATGTACAAATTTACTAAGAAGGTTTATTCTTTTTTTAATAAAATGAAATTCTCAAAATCAAGCATGAGTTCAAAAAGACTTGAATCAAGAATAAATAAAACAATAAAAGAAATCACAAAGGAAATAGAGAATTTTGATTACAATTTGGCTGTTATAAGGCTTAGGCAATTATTTGAATTAATTGAAAATGAAAAAGAAATAAGCAAAAAAGATGTTGAATCATTTTTAAAACTTTTGAGTGTTTTTGCTCCGCATATTTCAGAAGAGCTTTGGCAATCTATTGGAAACAAAACTTTAATAAGTTTGGAAAAGTGGTCCATTGCAGATGATAAAAAAATAGATAGTAAATTAGAAGAATCTGATAAATTAATCAATCAAACGGTGAATGATGTTCTTAATATATTAAATATAATAAAAGAAAGAGAAAAAAGAGAGGCTAAGAAAATTTATATTTATACTATTCCCAATGAAAAAGAGCTTTACAATGAAGAAGAATTAGGCAGAAGAATCGGGAAAGATATTGAGGTTTATGCTTCTAATGACAAGGCATTAAAAGGCTCGCAGGAAAAGGCTAAAAAGGCAAGACCTGGAAAGCCTGGGATTTACGTGGAGTAAGGTAAAATGAATTCTAAAAAAAATACAAGATTTCCAAAAGTTATTTTTAAATTCAATAAAAAATTAGATGCTGAGAATTATTTTATTGCTGCTAATTCCAATCCTAAGTGGGGTGGTAATTTTACTAAGACTCTAAGACCAGAGGTTTTAAAGATGTTGAGAGGAAAAAAGTGGGAAGAAATAGAAAAACCTTTGATGAATATGTTAAATCAAGGATATTCAAAAGATAAGACATTTATGAAAAATAAACTGAATGAAATTAGTTATAAATGGAAAAAAGTTGAGACAAAATATTTTGTTAAACTAGAAAAAGTAACAAAGCATAAGATTTTTAGAAAAATTTTTCCCAGTTATATTACTACTATTGGAAGATGCCCTTATTCTGTTAAGTATAGTTGGTTTATGATTAGTATTTTTAATTCTACTAATTGGAATATTGGAACAATAGCCCATGAAATAATGCATTTACAATTTCATTATTATTACGAAAAAGAACTAAGAAAACAATTAAATCATGAGCAGTTTCAAGATCTTAAAGAAGCTTTGACAGTATTACTTAATGTTGAGTTTAAACAAATTATTAGTGAAGAAGATAAAGGTTACCCTAATCATAAATATTTTAGGAAATATATTGTAAAGGAATGGAAAAAGAAAAAAGATTTTGATGTTTTAATGGAAAAGTGTATAAAATATTTAAAAAAACATCCTTCGTACCAAAAACCGTAAAATCTAAAAAAGGTGTTTATGTTGAATAAGTTTTTGCGTTGGCCCAAAGAATTTTAAAATAATTCTTATAAGAATTGGCAAGATTTTTATCTTTTATCCTAATAAATTTAATTGATGGGGTGAATGTAGTAAAACTAACTATATCTCCACAAATATTTGTGGATATTTTTGAATCAAAAAGTTCAGGTAATTTTTTTATTGGGGTGTATGGCATTTTTTTTAATGTCTTTATTCTTTCTGTTGCATCAAAATTGTATATATGGTACATTTTTATTTTTCTTTTTATTCTTTCTTTATGAAAGCTTTCAATTTTATATTTAAGTTCTTGATATGCTTCTTTTGGTGCACCATAAATCAAAATTGGTTCTTTATATTCAAGAAATGTATATAATAAATTTATGAAAGCATCAGCCCCCTTATGCACGTTTACTTCTGTTTCTGTCTGGACAGTACTTTGCTTTATTCTTATTATGGGTATTATTCTACTAATTTTTTCTTTCTTTGTGTCTAATAAGTCTAATAATAAGCCAGGATCGCTCGCTTCGTACAATTCTTTTTTTTCAACAGTTTTTTGTGAGACTAATCCCTTTTCAACTAACCTTTTTAATGCATCGTAAGTGTTTGATTTAAATAAATTTGCTTTTTTTGATATGTTATAAGCAGATGATGCTCCTATCTCTGAAAGTTTTAGATAAACTTTAATTTCATTCTTGGATAAGCCAATTTCCATCAATTCTTCTTCCATACTTATATAACAAACTTAAGATATATAAATCTTCTTAAAAGGTAGTAGTAACAGCTACTAATTTTGTTTATAACCTATTTTTATAATTATATTTATATGAAAATAAATATTACTGACTTAAAAGAATCAGCAAAAGATTATTTAGTTGATACTAGTGCTAGTTGGGTGTTTTATACTCCTTTGATGGCTTTAGAAGAGGCAGCAATAGCTGGAATGGAACCAAATGAAGTTATTAAATCTCGGTTAGCAGGAATAGCTGTTCAATCTTTAGTAATGAGACCTTATGGAAAATTTAGGCAAGGCTGGGCTAATTATTGGGGTGCAAATGAAAGTAGTTCAAAACTAAAAAAAACTTTAATTGATACATCTAGTTCTGTGCTTTATCAATTGCCAGTTTATTCTTCTATATTAGCTCTTGCTGGTGCTTCTTTTGATGAAATTTGTGTAGCTTTACCTCTTGGACTTGTTATTGGAATAACTTCTGGGAGACCTTATGGTTATTTTTTAGATAAATGGAGGAAAACCTGGAAAAGAAGAAGTACTTTATAATTTATCTAAAAAAGGTAGTAGTAATAACTACTATTTTGATTTATATATACTAAATGACTAAACTTTTTATGGAAACAAAACAAATGAACCCAGAACAAGAATTGGAAGATGAAATTAAACAAGGAAGAAAAAATATTCAAGAATTAGAGAAAAAATTGAAAATTTCGGGAATAGAAGGTCATACTTGTTTACCTAGTGTTCAAATAAATAATTTGATTGCTACACTTCAACAATATCAAAATCTTCAAGGGGAAATAGTAGAATCTTTTAAAAGACACAAATTAGAGCGTTTACAATTGGGTAAAGACAGTCCACAGGATTCGAGCTCTAAAGATTATCTTTCTGCACAACTTACTTTAAGTTATGATCTTAGAGAGAAATTGATTTTATCTTATAACCAATTATTGAATTGCGTTAAAACTAATGAATCTATTCTTAGGCAAAGAAATTTACGGCAAGAGAAACAAAATGGGGAACTTAATTCTTACAGGGATTGGTCTCCTATATTAGACTTAAAAGTACAAAAATATGTAGAAAGAATAAATTTCTTGGGATACGGAGCTAAAGTTTTAGAGGGGATTACAGAAGCGGTGGAATTATCTGAATGAGATGATATTGGGGGGGAAATTATTTTGGGTTTTATTTATTATTTTGTTGTTTATTGGGACTATTTTAGCAATTGCTTTTGGCAATTTTGATGCTTTAAATATACTTAATAAAACTCCATAGCTTTTTTGATTATGTATTCTATTTACATAAAAAATAAATACTCTTATTCTCTTTAATATTTATGGAAAAATTGGATTTTGGCAAGCCTGAAAAAAAGCAAGTAAGTTTAGAAGGAAGAGTTGAAATCCCAGCAAACACTAAAAAATGGGCAGGTTTTTATGTTGATAGAACAGATCACACTTCCGTTCGTTTAAAGGAGATAATTGCATATCTTGCCGTAATCGGAATATTTTTTGTAGGTGGTGCTATTGTATTAAAAGAGTGTTATAGCCAAAGACAATCCAATTCTATTCCCCAAAAACAAGAACAAGAAAAAGAACATCAGGAGCAAAAACAAGAACAAGGGCCACAAGGTGGCGAGGTTTATGAAATAGCTTCCTATAACCGATTATAAACAACAATTACAATAATCCTTAAAAATCAATCAGTTCTTGGATTTTTATGACATTTACCCATAGAGACCAATTAACTTTAGATTTGTTAAAGTATTTGAAGAAGTCAGATTCAATTAATCCGCGAAATCCTCTTTTATTCTTAAGTGAATTGTCAGAAAAACGAAGATCTGAATTAGATATATCTGCTCCAGATTATGTTAATGGTCTTTTTGCAAAAGGATATATTAGCGAGTCTACAATGAAAGAAGGATGTTATTTTTTAACAGAAGCCGGAAAAGAAGAAATAAGAAGATTAAATAAAAAATCCTTGGAATCTAAAACAAATTAATCTCGCTTTTATTATAATAATATCTAAATACTTTTGATTATTTAATAAGCTATGACTTTATTGACCAAATTAATTGGTGCGGGTTGTATTTTAGGGGGGTTGTGGCTTGCAGGAGATAGCTTAAATGTTGATTATGCTTATAGAGATTATTCTCTTAGAATAAAGCAAATTGAAAAACCCAGTTCTAAAAATTATTATTGTTTTATTGCAGGCTCTTTGGTCGTTTTGTCTGGGGTAGTTATTATCGGAAGGAATTTGTCTGCTGATGCAAAGAATAGATAAGTTTTTGAAAGCCTATTTACTAACATTAGTTCTTAGATTTAATTTATGAATATGTTCTTAAATTTTTTCTAAAAATATATAAGCCTTTTTTTCTTGATTATTATATGAAAAAGGTGAAAATATTGATTTTCTTTTTGATAATAATTGGAGGTTATATAATTTATGTCAGTACTCCCCCCCGGATTTGTGAAGATTGGCCTTTGGGAGTATCTTTATGGGGTTCACATAGGGGGGATTCTGGGTACATAGAAAATACATTGGACTCTTTTGAAAGACCTTTAATTGATAATTATACAGATTTTATAGAATTTGATTTGAGGTATACATTAGACAAGGAAATTGTGATTTATCATGATGCATCTCTTTTAAGATTGCAAAAAAAACCCATTTACATTGAAGATGTTACTTATGATGAATTAAATATCTACAGCAATTTTGCAATTCCTAAATATAGTGAGGTTTTAGATTTAGTCAACGGGAAAAAACCAATGGTAATGGAGATTAAGGTAAATGGGGATGATGCGATAAAAATGGCCGATGAGATAATTTATGATATTAAGAGAAAAAATATTCTTAATAAAACTTTAATTATTACTTTTTCAAATGAGCTGATACAATACCTGAATTTAAATTATCCCGAGGTAAAAATAGGAAAAATTTATTATATCACCAAAACAAGTCTTTTGCGTAGCAATAGTTTGATTAAGGAAAATTTTCAAGAGATTAGAGATATTGATGTAGATTATGTGCTATTTTATGGTTCTTTTTGTGGTTTATGGGATGAAATCTCTCATGAGACCGAGGAATTTTTAGAATTTTCTAATAGAAGCAATATAGGAATTTTCTATTGGACATTAGATGATTCTATGTATCTAACTTACCTTCCTTTGAACGATTCAAGAAATGTTCTTGCGTCAGAAAATAGGAATATGTTTAAATTTGATTCATGGTAACCCAAATTAGAAATTTTTAAAAGCTTCATTTTTGTACTATACTTATGAATAGAATATTAAAGGGGGGGATAGTTGGTTTTTTATTTTTTAGTCTTTTTTTGTTTTATTTTGAGGTGATTGATCCTTTTTTTGTTGCAGCAAATACTAATCCTTTAACGGGTTGTTATTATTTAGATGAATTAAGTGCAGTAGGAAATGTTATTTTTCAAATTTTTTCTTTTCCAGAAAATATTGCGTTTTCATTCGAAGGTGTTTATTTTCCTACATTAAATCTTTATTATTTAATCACTTCTATTAAATTTGTTTTAATCGGGTTATTATTTGGTTCAATAAAATTCTTTAAGGAATATAATCTTTTCTGATTTGTTTATACAATTGGATAAAAACTATCTTAGATAATTAGATAACAAATAAAGCCAATAAGCCAGTTATCAAAACTAAAGCAAATATAGAATATATTAACATTGCGACTTTCTTAGCCCCAAATATATGGGTAATCACACCTTTTGCTAAGATATTGGATGCTGCTGCTAAGGTTATTCCAACTGCAGCAATCTGCGATTCTATAACTTTTGTAGCACTTAAGGAAGAGAGAGTTATTGTTATTGCGTCAACATCAGCAAATCCTGATAATATACTCACTACATAGATTCCTTGAGAACCAAAGATAATGCTAAGCAACCGGGAAAATATTAAGATAAAAATAAAGAAGATTGCAAATTTTATTGCGGGAAATATTGCTAATGGGCTTTTTACATCTATCTTTTCCTTTACTTTTTTATGTTTTTTAGAAAAGAAAATTGTAAATGCACTTAAAAACCCAACCAATGACATTGCTCCTACTGGAATAATTATAAAAGGAAGTAATAGTGGATTTATTACCATGACTTCTATTAACACCCTCACTAACATAATTGAATTGGCCAAAATTATCCCAAAAATAAATGGCTTGATTATATTTGATTTTTTGCTTTTTTGTGCCAGGGTTAATGTTACTGCAGTGCTCGAAACTAACCCCCCAAGTAATGATGTAATTCCTATCCCCTTATTTACACCTATCGTTTTTATTAATACATACCCTACAAAACTTAGCCCAGAGATGAATACTACTAGCAACCAAATCATATATGGATTGAAAATGTTTAATTGATTAATTGTAGGGATAATTGTGGGGAAATTCTGTAAAAAGCTGTTTATTAATGGAATGTCTAATAATGTGTAGTTTTTATTGGGTAAAAAAGGAAGAACTACAAGAGTTATTAATGCAAATTTTATTGCTGCAAATAATTCGATCATCTTTGTTTTTTTCGCAAAACTATGCAATTGCTCCCTTACTGCCAAAAGTCCTGCAACAAGAACTGCTAAAATCACCGCCGTTATTCTTAAATTGTTATCGTGATCAATTGTGGTCATTGCTCCTAAAACAAAGGTTATTATTGAGGTAATTGCAGTGGTGATGTTAATTCTTTTTGTTTGTTGTGCACTGATAATGTATGCCGCTATTACTAATAATGTGAATGGAATAAATCCTGCTAAAAATAATACGAGAGAATTTAATAAGGTGATAGATATGTAAGAAAGAATCGCCCCGAACAATGCAATTAATGTAAAATTCCTTACACCAGCAAAGTCATTTACTTTATATTTCTGATGGATTATTTCTCTTTCTAATCCTATAATTGCGCCTATACCCAAGGCTAAGAGAAATTGCAAAAAAATATTGAAATCCATTTTTAACCCCTTATTTTAAATTAATAATAAACTATCTTTTTATAGGTTTTGTAGGACTATAGAATTAAATCTTTTAATTAATATCGGTTATTTTTATCTTAAATATTAATTTTTTCCCCGCTAATGGATGGTTTAAATCTAAGGTTATTGATTCTTCATCCAGATCAGTTATTTTTACTGGAATTTGTCTTCCATTTGGGTCCCTTAAAATTAACACCATTCCTTTTTCTAATTTCTGTTCTTTGGGAATATTATCTCTTGGGATTTTTTGTTTTAATTCTTCTTTGTATTCTCCATAAGCTTCTTCTGGATTGATTGTGAATTCTTTTTCTTGATTTAATCCCATGCCAATAGCCGCTTTTTCAAAGCCCGCTATTACTTGGTTTTCTCCAACCTTGAATGTTAATGGATGACTATGATTTCCATGGCTTGAAGAATCAAATATTTCCCCTGTTTCAAGTTTTCCTTCATATTCTAAGGTTATATTATGTCCTTTTTTGATTTTCATTCTAATTTCAGAAAATAAGGTTATTTAAGTGTTTTGGTTTTTATGTTTTTTTGCTTTCACATGCTTGATATTTTTGATTTTATAAAAGAAGGGAGTTGGTTATAATCTATTATAAGATTATTAGCTTGATGTAACTTAATTAATTCTATTTCTTTTTCATTCACTTCTTGTTTTGTAACTGTTTGGAGCATTGAGTGCTTTTTGTTCAAGATTACTTATTTTTTCAAGTCTTTCTGGTTCATTTAATAAGTCTCCCGAACAACTTGAAATAGGAATTCTATCCCCAAATTCCTTTAAATGTGAAAAATAAGCTTCCAATGCTTTGCTTGTTTCTCCTTTTGTTTTCATGCTACTAATACCATAAAAAGATTTTTATATCTTATTATTGTGAGTTTTAAGAAAATGAAATCAAAATTAGTTAAAACAATAGGCATTACAGCAGTTTCAAGTATTTTTGGATTAAACTTAATTAACCCTATATCTGCTTTGAATAGTAATCCTTATCTTGATAATAGAAAGACCGAAGAGAGAATAAATAATTTTGATTTAAAATCAGGTAATACTAACTCTGAGCTTAAAATTGATTCTAAAAATAAACGGTTTATAGATAACTTATTGAATTATTTTGCTAAAGATTTTAATGAAAATGATATCATCGGTTTTGGAACTTATGTTGATAAAAGCACAAGTAGCACAGGTTATTTGGCTATTACTAAATCCGAGCTAAGAAAATCATTGGAGAACAGAATAATTGAGATGAATGCCAATGTTGATAGATGGATTATTGAAGAGCAAATGATAATTGTTGAGGAATTAAACAAAGAGCAGATTAATTCCAATGATTCTAAGGAAGAACTAATTAATATTAGTTATTATTTAACTCCATTGGGTTTATTTTTAATAAGCAGTGCCATTGGAATTGGAGTCTATAGAAAATGGATCAAATAAGAAAAGAATTGTTTGAATTAACTCAACTCATTAAAAATACCCCAAGAAATTCTAGAGAAGTTGTTGAAGAGTATCATCAAGGCATAATTAAAAGATTGGATTCTGATTTGATAATACCTGTTCCTAGCATTGGGCATAGAATTGCTCATCAGATGATATGGATTACTGGAAATAAAATATTCAAGGAATTAGCAAGTTATGAAGAAGCTTTTCAGGATTATTTAAGAAATAAAGAAGATTTAAGATTTAATGGTTGGTATGCTTGGAGATATATTTTAAAAAAGAGAATAACTAATAAATGGGAGTGGGAGACTTTAGAGGTTGCACAAAAACAAGTTGTGGGGGTTTTGCATAAACATCCTTTAGAAGAGTTAGAAGAAAGAGATTTTTTGGAGAAATAAAATAATTGGAATGGGAATTTTCTCTTATACAAAATTATTATAAATATCTCTTCATTACCTTATTTAAATAAGATTAGTATGGAGCCAATAGTTATTAAGAATAAGTTAAGAAAAATATCCAAAGATTTTCATTTGAAGTATGACCCTGGTTGGTTTAATCTTATGTGGGTTTCTAAAAGGCATGCAAGATATTTAGAATATATGGGTATGTGTTTTGATCCAATTTATACCCGATTTGGAAAAACTGAGGAAGATAGGATAAAAAATATTGATAAGTTTGAAACTTCTAAACAATTTAAAAAAATAAAGCATGAATTTAGTGGGCAAGCCATTACAAAGGAAGAAGTTGTCAAGGGAATGAAGTATTGCCAAAAAATAAAAGATTCTGATCTAAGAAAAGAATTATTGGATTTATATAAGAATATTAAAAAAAAGTTAAAGAAAAATAATTTAGCTTTATTGACGCAAACAAATAATAAAGGGCAGAAGGCTGTTCTATTAAATTCTATACTTTTCCATGAATGGCTCCATTTACTATTAATAAAAAACAGAATTTATTTTAAATCAATTTCTGATAAATATTGGAAATATGATGAGGGGCTGGTCACTTATTTTGAATATTATTCTAGCAAGAGGTTAAATTATTTAGAATCAATAAAAAATAAAATAAAATACCCTTCTCAAAGAGTTTATTTTATTTATGCAATTAAATTTAGGGGACTGATGAAGATAGAAAAAAATTCTCAAAAAAGAAAAAAGATAATTATTGATTTAATGAATAGTTTGTGATTTAATTTTTTTACTCCAAAACAGCTTTTATTCTTCTTACCCCAAATGAAGATGATTCTTCTTTAACAATCTTGAATGTCTTGCTGTTTTCTGCCAATTCCCCAGTATTTGAAACATGTGGGCCAGTGCATATTTCTTTTGAAAACCATCCTTTTTTGTTTGTTGGGTCTTCTATTGTGTAAACAGAAACGATTTCAGGATACTTATTTCCAAATTCTGCCTGGGCTCCAGACAATATTGCTTTTTCAAGTGGCATTTCTTCATTTATCACCGAAAGATTTTCTTGTATTTTTTCGTTTACTAATAATTCAACTTGTTTTTTTTCTTTTTCTGTTAATTTTCTATTGAATGCAAAATCAAATCTCAATCTTTCTGAGGTAATATTTGAACCCTTTTGTTTTATTTCATCTCCAAGAACTTGTCTTAATGCTTCATTCAGCAAATGTGTAGCAGTATGAAGTTTTCTTGTTTCTTCGTCAGAATCAGCAAGTCCTGATTTGAATCTTCCAGCCGATGCTGTTTGGCTTAATGTTTGGTGTTTTTCTAATTCTTTTTTGAATTCTTCTTCTTTGAAATTTATTCTATATTTTCTACTTTCCTCTTTTATCATTTCAATAGGAAAACCATAGCTTTGATATAAAAGGAAAGCTTCTTTTCCACTTATTGTTTTATTATTTGCAAGTTTTTTGAACATTTTTAACCCTTTTTCCAAAGTTGATTTAAATTTTTCTTCTTCAATTATTAATCCGTTTATGATAAATCTTTGATTTTTTATTAATTCTGGATAAGTTGAAGAATAAATGCTCAATACGGGAGGGATTAATTCACTTAACGAAACATTTATATCAATGAACTTAGCATATCTTATTGCCCTCCTAATTAATCTCCTTAAAACATAACCTTGTTCAACATTGCTTGGTTTTATATTTTCTGAAAGAATGAACACACTTGCTTTAATGTGGTCTGCTATAACTCTCATTGCTCTGGTTAAGTCTTTGTCTTTGCCGTAAGCCTTTTTAGATAATTTTTCAATTTCTTT
>CAZOFF010000020.1:0-12618 GCA_964579165.1 Candidatus Woesearchaeota archaeon | reverse complement strand
AAGAATACATTAAAAAATATGGACTTACTAATTTATGGAAATATGATTTACCTAATGTTTGGAGACTTATTTATTCTATTCGTGGAGGTAGTTAATTATTATAAGTGTTGTACTCGAATGGCTAACACATAAATAATATGAAAAAAGATTTAATTATTGAAATTGATTATAAATTAAGAGAATGGTATCTTAAAAAAATAGATACAGATTTAGTAAGGCAATTTAAGGAAGGATTAGAAGATTTAAAATCAGAAAGAGTAAGAAGAGTTGCTTAATTTTTCTGCGTAATCTCTATATTCCTTAAAATATTCTGCAATTTTAAACCAAAAGATTTAAAACCTTTATATACTCTATATGATTATCTGGGTAAGTCCTAGGGAGGTTTGTGTACCGGAATGGTGCACCTTGTCTTAATCTCTAGGGTCCGGATGACTTTTCAAATACTTCTTTTTTTATCACGATTTTATTTTTAATAATTTCCATAAATCTTGAATCATTATGTTCATAATTTCTGAATATAGACCAAGAAATAAAATCTAAAACTTGCAAACATTCTTCTTTTTGAGAGTTTTCATGTATAATTTTTAGGTTGCAATTATCATTTTTTTGATTAATATTTTTCCTTATATAGTTATCAAAGTCTTCTCTTAGTGAACGATTTGTTTTTGATTTATCTACAACTAAATTAACATAATTATCTTCTAAAGAACATTCATTTATTATTAAATTAGATATATAATTATATAACTTATTTTTCTTATCTTTTAAGTATTCATAAACTTTAGATTTTTCCAAAATAATTACAAAAATTTCTGATTTTGTTTTTTCAAACCTCTGTAGAACACTTGTTCTTATTTTATCTGTGCTATTGTTTCCCTTAAATTCTGGATGCTTTTTCATTTTCTTTTTTATTATTTTAGCTCTTACTTTTTTTATTATTCTTCTAATAAAATAAATTTCATCTTCATCACAAGATAAGAGAGTTATGATGAAATATTTACTAGAACTTGACTTAAAACCCAATTCTCCGCTTTCATCAAGGAAGATATATCTCATACTTTTTTACACCTTCTTCTCTTTGATTTGTTTGTTAAGCCAGTCTTGCCAGAGAGGAAAGACTTTTGTGCTGAGAGGAATTCCGACTTCTTGAGTCACAGAGTCTGAGATTTTATGAAAGGCATCATTGCTTAATGTGTTGAATTCTGCTTCTAGAATATTTGGATTGTTTAGCTTGCTTGAAACGGCAACAAGCTCTTTCTTTATTTTTGCTCTCAAGAGAATATTATCATAAACTGCATCCCAATCTCCCGCCCAGCCAGGAATATTTGCTGCAATGTCTTTTATTATTTCTGAATCTCCATTAATCAAATCATCTGTTGCCTCGAGTTCATCTTTCTTTATATTGTATCTTAATAAATCAACAAAACCTTTTTCTTCTAATGGGTCTTTTGTCCAATGCTTTCTCACTTCTGTTAATTGTATCATTCTCTTCCATGAATGCAATCCATCTGCAGATTTTATTGGATTAACTCCAATAATTATGTCTGTTGCTTTGAAACTTGTTATTGGAACATTTAAGTCATTTACAACTCTATCAAAAACAGCATAAGGAGATGCACCGTGAATTGTTCCTGCAACTACATTGGCAAGAGCCCCTATTCTCATAGCCTCGTACAATGCCTTAGCCTCATCACTTCTTACCTCTCCAATAATTAAACTAGAGTCTCCAAGTCTTAAGCTTGTTCTTATTCCATCATCCGCTGCTATTTCAGTTGTTGTTTTTAATAAAGCGCTGCGAACTTTCATTTGTAAAATATCATACTTTAATTTTCTCATAGAATCTACTGGCAATTCAAGAGTATCTTCAATTACAATTACTCTATATTTGGGAATTATTTCTAGCATTAATGCTCCTAAAAGAGAGGTCTTTCCACTGCTTCTTGTTCCTGCAACAAGCAGTGTTCTACTTCCATCAATTAAAAAACTCATTAAACCTGCTGCTAATGGACTTATCATTTTGTTTTTAATAAATAACGGGAGTGTCCAAGGATTTTCTCTATGTCTTCTTATGGCATATGCTAAACCATTTGGGGAAAGGGGCCTTTGAACTATGGCAATTCTTGCTCTCATTTTGCCTATAGATAGTTGAGTGTCTAAAACAGGATTTGATTCATCTAACGGCCTTCCAGAAATCATTCTAAATTTGGCTGCCCATGAATCAGCATCTTCTTGGCTGGGAATGATATTTGTGTAACATTCATCATATTTCTCGTGGCGCAAGAAAATGTTCGTTGAAGGTATAGGTGCATTAAGAACAATGTCCTGAATTCTTGGATCTTGTAATAAAATTTCTATTAAGCCAAATCCAATAGTATATCTTACAAGTATAGCAGCTAATTTGTTTAATGTTATGTAATTAAGACTTATTTTTTTTGCATTTGCCAAATCTTGAAGAAGGTCTTTTGATATATTAAAAAAGACTTGTCTTGTTCTTTCTGTGTCTACAAATTCTTCTGCTTTTGGCTGGTGTTCTAAAAGAACGCCACGAGCAAGATTTAATAACTCATAATATTCTTCTGATAAAAAGTTTTCAGCTGGATTTAAATGATATAATAGTTTAGCTTCCCCCTCCCTTTTTAGAACTGTAACATTTGCTTCATCATACGTCCCTTCTCCTATTTTGTATTGATCTATAATTTCTGAATCACCCGGAATATCTGAAACAAGTCTTGTGAATGTAAAATTAGGGATAGTGTCTGGTCTAAATAAATTTCTATAAATTTCTCTGTCTCCTTTTTGGTAAGTATCTAAATAAGGGGTTGCTTTTTTTATTAACTTTGTATTTTCTAACATTTCTTTGATTTTATTAAGAATAAACAAATAGCTTTTTTGATCTGATTTATATCCCGGTTCTATTCTATCTAATAATATCTTTGAATCCATTATTAGTTTCTTTAAATCATAGTAGGCAGATATTGGATCTTGTTTTAATGTGAATAAGAAAGAGAAAATTTCATTATATCTCTTAGGAAAATACTGATTGTAAGAAGGTGCAAGTTTGGATTGAGCAAGAACTCTTTCTTGTTTAATTAAATAAGTGTATAACTGAGATATTTCTAAAAGCATTGAAGTTTCTTCAAAATCATAATTATAATTTTTTTGTTGAACAAAAACTATTCTTGATACATTTGGAGCTTGGGTTAAAACATCTAATGTGCTTGCCATTACTTGGGGGTAATCGGCAAGACTAGGAACAAATGGAGCTCCTAAGTAATTTATGTATAAAACATCTTCACCCTCTTCTCTTACTATATCATAGGAATATAATGGGGCTCCCTCTTCGAATTTCATGAATTAAAAAAGTGCAGGTACTTTAAAATTATTTGGTTATTTTAAAAGATAACTTTTATATAAAACTGTTAAAAATAATTGTTTGTACAACCTCCAAAGAGGTAGTAATATTTTATTAATTAAATAGTAGTTACAATAGAAAGATTTTTAAACATTAAATATTAAACGTGTATATGGAAGAAATGTATGATAACAAAAAGAATTTAACCAATTTGTTAATGAATATTAAAACAAATGATTTAATTTCAAATTCTAGTTATTCACCATCAAAAGTTAATTTTTTGGATAAAATGTTTGCGCATTCTTTAGGTGTTAGTGCTAAAAAGACTCTTGGTTTATATAATTTAATATTTAATCAACTACAAGAAGGAAATGATGTTAGCTCTATAAAAAGATTAATTAACCAAGAAGTAAGTAAGAGATCTAAAGTTAATTTAGGTATACCTTTTTTTAAAAATTCTAGCGCAAGAATTTGTGGTTTAATGGCAATGAAATATTCTGGTTTTTTTAATTCTGAAATAGATATTTATAATGAATTATATGCTGGTTTTGAAGGGCAAACTGATTATAATATTGGAGATAAAACAAGGGAGATTGTTAGTGAGAATACAGAAAAGTGGAGCGAACTTTTACAAAATAGGAAGCAATCAATATATGATTTTGGGGTTTTAATGGGATTTAATGATGACGAACAAAGAATAAATGAGTTATCTCAAGAAATGCCGAAAGAAATAGCAAAATATTTTTCGAAAGTTGCTAAGGTACATAAAGGAAATAAATTAGGGTTAAGTTGGCCAATTTCATTAAAAAAATTTTCAAAACCAATAATACAAAGTTTGTCTAATGACTCGGTTATGTACTCTATTCAAGAGGGAACTGGAACAAATCATGGATTGACTAAATCTGCTGACAACAAATTATCTTTAATGATAAATGAAACAAAAGAAGCTTTTAAAAAACTTCGTTCTAAAGATACTTCTTATATTGAAAAGTATAGACTTACAAAAGCATTGCCTGCCAGTTTATTCTTTTTATCAGGTTTAGAAGCATATGCTAGTGAAGCTAGTGATATTTCAAAATATAATGAAAATGAAGTTTTAGGGGCCTTAACTACTGCAGGAGGGCTTGCTACCACAACAAATGCAGATGATCAAGACGTAGGTGGTTTTTTTACAACTTTTGCATTGTTATTTACCACAACTTTATAAAAAAGATTCTAAAATTTTTATACTTGAAGAATGAAAAGACAATTAGAAAAAGTATAATTAAACTAAGAAAAGAAATTTAAACCCATTTCACATTTAATTATAATGGGTGTAGAAGAGGAATTTAATTATTTTGGGCAACTGACGGCTGATTTTAATGTTAAAATTCGAGAGCTGGAAGATAAGCAAAGAATTATGAATGATAGATTATTATTAATAGGCAAGAATCTTATAGAAATAAGAGAGAAAACAAATGATGATGTTTTAGAAGTAAAAAAAGAGTTAGAGATAATAAAAAAGGACATAAAGAGATTGATTAGTTTTTTGGAGAGTGCTTCATCAGAGTTTGGCAAGTTTGCAAGAAAAGAAGATTTAGCAATATTGATCAAGCAAGCTAAAATGTTTCAGCCATTAGACTTTGTAAGGAAGAAAGATATTAAATAAATTAGTTAATGAAATAAATTTTATAGGATAAGAATAAAACATGTGAATGTGGGTTAAAAAATAAAAATGGGTGTATTAGAACAAATTATCAATATGCAGAATCAAGGTTTTAGTGATAGCCAGATAGCTTCACAATTAAGAGAGCAAGGAATTCGTCCCCAAGAGATTAGCAATGCCTTAAGCCAATCTCAAATAAAAAATGCAATTTCATCTCCAGATGTAGAAGATATGGAACCTTCAGTTATGGCCGCTTCTTATCCAGGTAAAAATCAAGATGAGATGCCTGTTCCTGTCCCAAGTGCTGAAGGGGGAGATACAGGAGAAGAGGGAGAAGAATTTAGTCAAGAGTATGTTTATCCTAATCAAGATGAAATGCCTGCAGGAGAATCGGGAGTTGTTCAACCATTTAGTCAGGAATATCAATATCCTCAAGGGGGGGGTTATTCAGAAAGTTATTCAAGTGCGGATACTACAATAGAAATTGCAGAACAAGTTTTTTCAGAAAAAATTTCTACTATTAGAAAAAAGATGGAAGAATTAAATGAATTTAAAACTCTTAGCCAAGTTCAACTAGAGAATATGGAAGTAAGGTTAAACAAAGTAGAATCTATTATTGATAAAATCCATTCAGCTGTTTTAGATAAAATTGCTTCTTATGGAAATGAATTGCAACCGATGAGAAAAGAAATTGAAATGATGCAGGATTCTTTTGCTAAAGTTATTAATCCTTTAGTTGATAAATCAGAGAGAATACATCATAGAAGAAGCAAGGCTCATGAAAAAAGTTTAACTCATCATAAACATAAAAAGTCTAAGAAGAAATAATTCTTTTGATTACAATAGTTGAAAGAACCGAATAGAATAAATCTTAATAAACAAAAATAATTAATTTAAGGATTAACCACCGGGTTTTGTACTCTGTATTGGCCAAGTTTCCATTGATTGATTTTTATTTGGATTAGCTGCTCCAACTATTGCTCCCACTAATGCAATAATAATTACTACAAATGCAACTGATGGCCAATTATTATACCACCATTGCCCGTTATACCATCCGCTTCCTCCTGATGCTTGAACCAAAACAACAATAGCGATTATTGCTCCAATTCCAATTAGTATCCATCTAAATAATGGTTTTTTAGGATCAATAAAAAATCCAGCTAAGATTATTATTACAAGGAATATAGATAATCCTACTCCTAATCTTGGGAATAGTTCTGAGAAAAATATTGGAACAAAATCAAATTGCAAAGCCATTAATGATATTGTTAATGCAATGATAGCATTTACTGCCTTATTCGTATCTCCAAACAAACTCATGTAGCTTAATATACCATATATTAATGCAAATAATAACAGAAAAGGAAGAACATAACTAAATGCTCCCAATTGTGCCCATTGGTTCAAAACATCCCCGATTGTTCCA
Organism: Candidatus Woesearchaeota archaeon; assembly: GCA_964579165.1. Lineage (GTDB taxonomy): Archaea > Nanobdellota > Nanobdellia > Pacearchaeales > GW2011-AR1 > CAZOFF01. The sequence goes on along the minus strand of CAZOFF010000020.1, from coordinate 6,192 downwards.
CCATAATAATTGTAGCCTTGTAAAAATAGCATACCTTCCATAATAAAGATTTAAGAAAAACTAATTTAAATATGTTTCGAAATATTTCAGAGATTAAATGTTAGATATAGATATAATGAAGAGTAAACATGGTGCTTAGCTTATGGTAAGTAATAATTTCTTGGATATTTTTTTAATTAGATAATAGACTAATCTTCATGTGATACTTTAGTGTGGCTTGATTTTTTAGATTTAGTTTTATCTAATTAATTAAGTAAAGTTAATTGTTTATACCTTGATACAAGATATATGCTGCTCCGCAGGTTAATAAAAGAATAACTACTATTTCTATTAGCTCGTATGGGGTGGTTATAGCTTTTAAACTTTCATAAATGCCAGCAATAAATAATATTATTCCAATGATAATTTTTTCTATACTTCCTTCTCTTTTTTAATCTCTGCCTTTTAATACTACTGCAAGAACAATTGCGATTATAGCTATAAACAAGACATTTGTCCAAAATGTGTTGCTCCAATCTTGTTGGAATAAAACATTAAATATTTCTGTACTGCTTCCCGTTGCCCAGAATACTGCAATAATCACAGCTACTCCAGCAATAATCCCAAATGTCCACTTCATCCAAGTTTCAACTTGGAATCCCTCATCACCTTTAACTTTTGTAACTACAAATCCATAAAGCATTAAAAATACTAATAGAATAACTAAACCAACTGCAAGAAATAAAACAAGATTTTCTACAACTTGTTTTGGGAATACTGCTCCAACAAAAATTAAGCCTATAACAAATGCAATAATAGCATTAACTTGTTTTTGATTTTCTCCTAAAATCTTTGTTTTTTCGAGAACTGCGAATACTATCGCAAATATCAATACAAAAGGAAGTATAAACTGTGAAAAAATCCAATGCTGTAATATTGTTTCTTGAGCCATAGGTATTTTACATTAAATCTGCTGGAATCTCATCTATATCTGACTCTGGATTAGGCAAAGCAGTTTTGTTTATTATGAAAATATCCCCTATTGCCTTAACAAATTGATGGGGTATTATTACCCCTCTTGCTCCGCCAATAAGTGAGCTCATTATTCCTCCAACTTTGATTCTCCATCCATCAACCTTGTTTTCCATTAAATTAGCCTCTTCAACTTCACCGAAAAAATCACCAGAATCTGTATAGACTTTTGTGCCCATGACATCTGTAAGTTTTTTGATTTTCATAGAATTGCTTATTAAGTATTATTTAAATAGTTTTCCATAATCTAAAATATTGAATTGGACAGCATAACAATGTTTATAAAAAAAAAATTCCTTGATTTAGAATGTTTAATAAAAAAGAAATAATTAATTTGCTTGTTGTTATTGTAGTATTGAGTTTTTCCGTTACTTTATTTGGAAATCTTAATTTATTCCCTTATGTGCTTTTATCTGTGTTTTTGATAGTTTCTCTGAATAGTTTAGCAAAAAAAATTACTAGCTATTATGTTGATTCTGAAATAGACATTAGAATCTGGAAGGTTTATCAATATGGATTTAAGCCAAAAAAGCATTTTAAAAAACCAATTCTTGCAGGTTTGATATTTCCAATTATAATCTCAATAATTACTTTTGGTTATGTAAAATGGCTCGGCTCCCTGGTTTTTGAAGTTCAGCCAAAAGTGTATAGAGCAGCTAAAAAATATGGATTATACAGATTTAGTGAAATGACCGAGGCTCATATTGGTTTAATTGCAGCATCAGGAATAGTTGTTAATTTGTTTTTTGCAATTTTAGGTTATTTAATTGGCATTCCAAGTGAAATGAACTTTGTAAGATTAAGTGTGTTTTATGCATTTTTTAATATGCTTCCTGTATCAAGTCTAGATGGAAACAAGATATTTTTTGGAAGCGTTGTGTTATGGAGTTTCCTGGCATCTATAACTTTAATAGCAATGGCTTATGCATTTTTATTAATATAGATTAAAATTTATATTATTGATATAAAAGTAATGGCAGGCAATATGCCGGGTAGATATATGAGACAAGAAAAGCAAAAAATAATTAAACCTTAAAAATGGATAAAGAATATGGTAAAACCAGGAAAAAAACAAAATAGAAAAATATCTTTCTTTAAGAGAACGGCTACGACCCTCAGTTTTTCAATAACGTCTTTTTTGTTTGGTTTATTATTCTTGAGCATAGATAATTCTATTACAGGAAATGCTATTTTGAATAAGCAATATTCATTTAGTGCTTTAGCCTTAATTGGTTTTTTATTAATACTTTGTTCTATAATCTTGTTATTGTATGCTATTAAAAATAAAAATTAAATAATGGAATTCCTTAAGGGCATTTCTCCGCGAGAATATCAAATTAAGATATTTGAAACATGTAAAGGGCAAAATTGTCTTGTTGTTTTGCCTACTGGGTTAGGAAAGACATTGATTGCCTTACTTTTGGTTATAGATAGAATAAATAAGTTTCCTGGACAAAAAGTGTTATTTTTGGCTCCAACTAGGCCGTTATGTGAGCAGCATCTTAGTTATTTTAAAAAACATCTTCCAGATTTATTTGTGGATATAGATATTTTTACAGGGCAAGTGCAAGCTAGTACGAGAAGAAAAATTTGGCAAACAGCTGATATTATCTTTTCTACACCTCAATGCATTTCTAATGATATCAAAAATAGCCTCTATGATTTAAGTGAAGTTTGTCTTTTAGTTGAAGATGAAGCTCATAGGTGCCTTAAAAATTATGCTTATAATTATGTTGCTAAACAATATAAGGAACAAGCAATAAATCCAAGAATTTTAGGATTAACCGCTTCTCCCGGGCATGAACAATCTAAAATTCTGGATATATGCAAGAATCTTTCTATAGAACATGTTGAAGTAAGGCAAAGAACAAGTGAAGATGTTAAAACTTATTTGCAAGAATTGCAATTTGAGAAAGTTACTGTTGATTTTCCTCAAGAGTTTGAAGATTTAAGACGCCCTTTAAAGCAAATGTATGAATCTTATGTTGATGAATTGAAAAGAAGAAATGTTTTATTCGGGCCTGTAAATAAAGTAACTCTTTTGAATTTACAAAATAAATTATTTGCTTCTGCCAAATACAATACCCATTATAATAATCTTCTTGCTATTAGTGCTTGCAGTCAGGCAATAAGATTGCAGCATGCTCTTGAGTTATTGGAGACTCAGACATTAACAAGTTTTTTAAGTTATTTAGAAAATTTAAGAAGTCAAGCTAGAAAAGGGCAAAGCAGAGGGGTAGAAAGGCTTGTTAATAAACCTGAATTTACTTTCCTTTTTTTAAGGACTAAACATCTTCTTGAAAAAGGATATGAACATCCTAAAATTAAAGAGCTTTTAGAAATAGTTAAAAGAGAGAAAGAAAATAATGCTAATCTTAAGGTTATTGTGTTTACTCAGTTTAGAGAAAGTGCTCAGATTATTTCTACTGAATTGAATGCTCTTGATAATATAAAATCAAAGGTTTTTATTGGTCAAGCAAAAAGAGCAACGGGAAAAGTTAGTACGGGATTAAGTCAGCAAGAACAAAAAGCAATAATAGGAGATTTTGCAGAGGGGAAAATAAATATATTATGTGCAACTTCAATTGGCGAAGAGGGATTGGATATTCCAGAGGTAAATGCAGTTATTTTTTATGAACCTGTTCCAAGTGCAATAAGAAAAATTCAGAGGGCAGGAAGAACAGCAAGATTAATGGAAGGAAAATTAATAATTCTTATAACTAAAAATACAAGAGATGAAGCTTATTATTATGCTTCAAGAAGCAGAGAGAAAAAAATGTATTCTGCTCTTACATTAGTTAAACAAGGCTTAGAAGGAAATGGGCAACAAAGTGTAAATACAAATGTAAATACAAATGTGAAGCTCAATGTTAAAAACGAGACACAAAAAAAATTATTTTAATTTTAAATAATTCTAAATGATACTAAATATATACAGCTTGACATAAATGTTTATAATCTGTTTTTTGTAAATTGTTATTGTTAAAATGGCAATAGATGTTGTAATAGGTGGGCAAAGAGGAGATGAAGGAAAAGGAAATTTCTGTGCATGGCTTGGATTGAGGGGGGGTATAAATAAAGAAGGTTTTAGAGAAGATTATTCAATAGCTGTAAGAAGTGCTTCGCCCCAAGCAGGACATAGTATTTATATTAATGACAAGAGATTTGGTATTGCCCATTTGCCCTGTGCCGTTGTCAATAAAAATTTAAGACTTTTACTTGGAGGTGCTAGTTTTATTTCTCCAAAAAAAATATTTTATGGTGGTAAAGAACTTAGGCCACATACTGGAGAAGTAATAGAACTTGAACCTGAAATTCCTTCATTTGATTTGACTCCAGAAAGATTAGGAATTGATTACAGAGCTAAGTTAGTATTAGATGAACATGGAGAAAAAGAAAAACATGATGAGAGATTGATGAAACTTGGAAGTATTGGGAGCGGAGTAAATATGGCCAAGATTGACCTAATATACAAAGAGGCAAAATTCATTAAAGAAGATTCTGAATTATCAAGATTTTCAGCAGATACAGTAAAAGAAATGAATCTTGCGCTTTCACAAGGGAAACATATTTTATTTGAAACAGATCATGGAATAGAATTATGCCAACATTTTGGAGGATATTTTCCTTATAATACTGCGAGAACAATAAACACTTCAGCATATCTTGGAGAAGTGGGACTCCCACCTCAATCAGTTAGAGATGTTTATTTAGTAATTAAACCGTATATTACTGCCGTTGCAAAAGATGCCCCATTTAAAGAGAGAATTACAGATAAAGAAACATTAGACGAGTTATTAGAGGTTGGTGGAGAATCTGGAAGTATAAGTGGAAGAATAAGAAAAGTGGGGAAATTTGATGAAGAAGGTTTTGAACATTCTATTATGTTATCTGGTGCAACAAAAATTTGTATTTCTCATCTTGATTTATCAGAGCATGCCTGGAATACTATGGGTTTTTCTGGGGAAGGAGAGTTCTTTAAAAAAGTTAGAGAATTATCAAATAAAACTTTTCAAAAACCCAAGGTAGCTTTGTTATGTTATGGTAAATGTGTAAATAATGTTATTGATGTTGATTATTAGAGGTAATTCAAAATAAAAATATTTAATTTAAAAAATGAAAAGAGCTTTATCTTTTGATGATGTACTTATAATTCCTCAGAGAAGTATCGTTGATTCTAGGAATGATATTATTTTAGAAACTCAATTAACAAGAAATATTTTTCTCAAAATTCCTTTAGTTAGCATGTGTATGGATACTGTTACAGAAGACGCAATGGCAATTTCAATGGCTCAACTTGGTGGTTTGGGAATTATTCATAGATTTTGTAGTATAGAAGATCAAGTAAAAATGGTACAGAAAGTTAAACAAGCTAATCCTACCTATATTGTTGCAGCCTCCGTAGGGATTAAGGACGATTACTTAGAGAGAGCTATTGAATTAGAAAAAGCTGGTTGTGATTTAATTGTTATTGATGTTGCAAATGCTCATTCAAATAAATGCATTAATGCTTTAAAAAATTTAAAACAATATGTTAAAAAAGACATTCTTGTTGGGAATGTTGCAACATCGCAAGGTTGTAGAGATTTGATAGAAGCAGGTGCAGATGGAATTAAAGTTGGTATTGGAAATGGGACAATTTGCAAGACAAGAATTGTTGCTGGTGCAGGAATTTCCCAAATAACTGCTATAATTGATTGTTATGAAGTTGGAAGAGTTTACAATGTTCCTATTATTAGTGAAGGAGGAGTAAAAAATTCTGGGGATATAGTTAAAGCAATAGTTGCTGGTTCAAATGCAACGATTATAGGTAGTTTATTTGCAGGAACAGATGAGGCTCCTGGAAAGATAATTGAAGACGGTGATTTAAAATATAAAGAATATAGGGGGATGATGTCCGAAGAGTCTATTAAAAAAAGAGCAACAATATTTGGTCAAGAAAAGATTACAACTGCGGTTCCAGAAGGAATTAAATCTCTTGTTCCTTATAGGGGGCCAGTAAAGAATGTTATCGATAATCTTCTTGGGGGAATAAGAAGTGGATTAAGTTATTGTGGAGTTGTTCATCTAAGAAATGCTGTTGGAAGGCAATATTTTGTGGAAATAACTAATGCTGGATTAAAAGAGAGTCATCCCCATAGTGTAAAAATTGCTTAGTTTTATAAATAAGATTATTTCTAA
>CAZOFF010000019.1:12456-12706 GCA_964579165.1 Candidatus Woesearchaeota archaeon | reverse complement strand
TTTTCCAAGTTTTTTATTTTCAAGAACTTTTGTAATATGAACTTTAGCTTCTTCGCTAAACAAATCATTAAATTCTCCTGAATTAATAAGAACTCCAGCTCCCTCATATACCTTATTCATTTTTTCAATGTTAATTTTTTCTTGTTTGTCCTGCTTATTTTGTTTATCTAATTGAATAACCTGTTTCATTGGAATTCCATATTTCTTTGCAAATTCAAAATCTCTTTGATCATGAGCAGTAACAGCCATC
>CAZOFF010000019.1:12212-12446 GCA_964579165.1 Candidatus Woesearchaeota archaeon | reverse complement strand
TTACCATTCCACTTCCATAATCGGCAACAACAAAATTTCCAATCCAAATAGGGACTTTCTCATTTGTTAGGGGATTAATAGCATAACTTCCAGTAAAAACTCCTTCTTTTTCAAGCAAATCTAAATCTTCGTGTTTTGTTGTTTTTATCTTTCTTAAAAAGTTTTCAACTTCTTTTTTCTGTTCTTTTGTAACCAATTCCATAAGTCTTGGATGCTGGCTACTAACAACCATAA
>CAZOFF010000019.1:0-12202 GCA_964579165.1 Candidatus Woesearchaeota archaeon | reverse complement strand
TTACTCCAAAAATAGTGTCTGGCCTTGTTGTAAATATCGGCCATTTTTCTCTTGAAGAGTTGGAAAGAATCTCTACTAAAAGTTCTGGAAATTCATAAGTACCCATATCTCCGAATGTATAATGCCCGTGATTTTTTAATTCAATTATCTCCCCACCAATATCTTTTTCAAAAAGTCTAACACTTTTTTTTCCATCTTCATCCTCATCATTTGATGTAAAAATAATGATATCCCTTACATTACGTTTTACACTATCATCTATTTTATAATCATAAAAATCAATATCGCTTCCATCTTTTCTATAAGGAATCTTCCAAGGTGCAATCAAGATAAGCTTTTTTATTTTCTTTTTTGTATCCCCTAGCCATCTGACTAAAAAAGCACAACCACAACTATGTCCTACTAGAATGCTGTCTTTATTTATAATAATTTTATCAAATTCTTTTTTCCACCTCTTATAATTGGGTTCCCATGGCTCCGGCATAAGAGGAACATCTACATTAACCCTTTTTTTTTCTAGATTTTCCTTAAGCCACAATCTCCAGTGCTTGTCATAAGTTCGTTCTTCAACCGTTCTAGGTTCATTTGCATCTGGACAACCATGAACAATCACAACATTAGAAATATTTTTATTTTCTTTATTATCAAGATTCTCAATTTCAAACAAAATCTCAGTCCCTTTAGATTTTCCAATCCAATTTCTTTGCATTATCTTAATTCTTTCTGGCCAATCTAATTCATCAACTCTTGTTAAAAGTTCTTCTGCATATTTTGTTGTTTTAAAGAACCATTGTTCCAAATGTTTTATTTCCACATCTGTGTCAGAATGCCTCCAACACTTTCCACTATGAACCTGCTCGTTTGCTAAAACGGTCTGGCATTTTTCACACCAATTAACAGGAGCTTTTTTTCTATAAGCTAAACCATTTTCAAGAAATTTCAAAAAGAAATATTGGTTCCATTTGTAATAATCAGTATCATGACTCATTAACATTCTATTCCAATCATAACTTAATCCAAGAGCTTTTTGCTGAGAAATAAAATTTTTTATTGCTTCATTAGTAAACTTTTTTGGATGACTATTAGCTTTTATTGCTGCATTTTCAGCAGGCAATCCAAAACTATCATAACCCATAGGATAAAGAACATTAAATCCTCGCATTCTCTTAAACCTTGCATAAATATCTCCTAAAACATAATTAAAAGCATGTCCCATATGCAATCCAGAAGCACTTGGATAGGGATACATTTCAAGAACATAAGCTTTTTTTCTTACTTTATCTTTACCTACATTTTTACTCTTACTTTTAGTTTTCAATTCTTCTTTAGTTACAAACGCCTTTTTCTTTTCCCATTCTTTTTGCCATTTTTTTTCTATTTTTACAAATTCCATTTTTTAATAAATATTGATTTAATTATATACAAGTATATTATAAACTAATAAGCCTATTCTTTTAAATTATTTGCTCAGATTCTTTAGTTACTTAGGAGCAACCAATTCTCTCCAATTCATAATATCTTGATACATCCGCTCGAATACATGGATGACTGAAATCAACTTCATATTCTTTGCTATTACAAACAGCAACAATTCCTTCTATGCCAAAATTCCCTCGAATTCTTATTCCATCGGGATTTCCGTTTATCTCTATAAATCTGTATCTTCTGCTAAAAATTCCCCTATCTCTTTTACTAACTTCATTCATAGTGGGCATATTTCCATCTATTTCGATCCTTATTTTTTTTCTATTGGTTAATTCGTCTATTCCTTCTGCCATTTTTCTTCTTGTTTAACTTAATTTAATTGGTTTCACAGTACTCTCAGTAAAGATAACAATGAAGCTCATTAATCTTGTTGAATAACCATATCGCTATATATTTTTGTTAAAAATATAAGATAAAAGCTAAAAGAATAATGAATCTTTATAAGACTAAGAGAACTACGACTAACAAAACACTAGTTAAACCAAAAGTCATCTGTGATTTGTTAGTATTCATAAAAATAGTTGTAAGTTAATATTTAAATATCTTTCTCTACTTTAATAACCATGCAAAAACAAAAAATCCAAGCCCACATTAGCAATCAGATCATAACAAGCAATAATAGTGAAGCCTATTCATTGCAGCAAAAATCAGGATTTGGTGAAAACACTAATGGCAAGATTCAATATTCTTTAGCAGAAGCACTATATTTAATAGAAAAAGGCAAACTCGAAGTTCTTTCATCTAAGTCTAAATCAAACACATTCTTAAAATTTAACGAGTTAATGAATAAATTCAAGAAAATAGATAAAAAATTTCATCTTAAATATATTGTTTTTAAAGATCTAAGAGAAAAGGGGTATATTGTTAAAACCGCGCTTAAATTTGGAGCAGATTTCAGAGTTTATGATAAAGGACAAAAGCCAGGAAAAAGCCATGCAAAATGGCTTGTCTTTGTTGAACATGAATCTTCTAAATTAGCAATGCATGAATTTTCAGCCAAAAATCGTGTTGCACATTCAACAAAAAAATCTCTTCTTCTTGCAATTGTTGATGAAGAATCAAGTGTTAGTTACTATGAAATTAATTGGAAGAAGATTTAATTGTCTATTTATTTTAACAATTTATAACTCTTGGGTTATATTACAGTAAAACTTATAACTACCAAAGCCATTTCAAAAATATGCCTATACAAAATGCTCAAGAGATTAAAGATAAAATAATGGCTATATTGCGTATTAAAGGTCCAAGTCTGCCAGTTCACGTTTCAACTCCAATAGGGATAAGCATGCTTTTTGCTGGAGCTTTTCTTTCAGAATTAATGGCAAACAAACAAGTTAAAACTTCTCACATGAAAGTTGGCGGTTCGCCAATATACTTAATCCCGGGACAAGAACCATTATTAGAAAGATATCAAAATTTTATAAAAGGAAAAGAAAAAGAAGCACTTTTATTATTGAAAGAAAAAAAATTCCTAAAAGATATAGAATTAGAACCTGCAATAAGAGTTGCCTTGAGAAGTTTACAAGATTTTGCAATTCCGTTCAAACATGGAGATTCAAATAAGCAAGATATTTATTGGAAATATTTTATCATTCCATTAAGCGAATTCAACCCAACAATCTCAGTATTTCAAAAGAGAGAGATAATTTCTGAAATAAAAGAACAACAATTAATTGAAACCACACCAGTAGCAAATGCAATTCAAGAATTACCCATATCTCTTGAAAAACTAGAACCAATAATAGAAATCAACAAAAAACCATTAGATATTTTCGATAAAAAAGATAAATCAAAAGAAAAACCAAAAGAGAAGCAAGAAAAGAAAAAACAAGAAAAAAAGAAATTACAAAAAAAGGCGATTGAGAAAACAAGTCAAAATCAAGAAAATAAATTCTTAAATAAAATAAAACAATACTTGCAGAATAATTCAATGGAATTAATAGATATAGAATCTTTTAGTAAAAATACAATAACCCTGAAAATTAACAAGGATTCAAAAACTCAACTCTTAATTGCACATAATAAAAAGAAACTTGATGAAAAAGATATAATAAATGCATACAAAAAAGCATCAGAACTAAACTTGGACTATATTGTTCTGGGCTTAAGTGCACCCTTAAAAAAAATAAGCGAATTTGTTGAAGCTTCTAAAAGTCTTTCTTTTATAGATAAAATAGAATAAAGTTTTTTAAATTTTGTGAAGATAAAGAAGAATTTTTAATTTAATGAACCCCCAATAATCAATCAATTTAACTATAAAGTAGTAATAAATAGAAAGGTTTATAAATAGTTCTTCTCAATCTTTGATATGGCAAAACCAAAAATATATGCTGTAGAGGGAGATATCACTCGAATACCCGCGGATGCTTTAATGACTGCAATAAACTCTGGTGGAATGTGGTTTGGTGGGATTGATGGGGCAATTCAAAGAGTTGCTGGAAATCAGTATCATGCACAAGCTGCACAAGCTTCTCCATTGAAAAATTTACAAACTATAATTGCTAGAGGCGGAGCTAGACCAGATAGAAGAATTGGATTTAGAGATGTTATTTTTGTTGTTGATGATTTAGAATCTCCAATAGACAAAGTTGTTTATGCAGGTTTAGAAACTGCGAGTCTTCGAGGTTATAATTCGCTTTTAATTCCAACTATTAGAATGGGTGTAATGGCTGGTGTCAGAGAAACCGCTGAACAAGCCATAAAAGGAATGGCTAAAGGACTAAAGAATTTTAGCGAAAAGTATTCTGAAAGCACGAAATTAGAGGATATTAAAGTTGTAGTCTATAATAATTCAGATTTGGCAAAAGATATTTCTGCTGTTCTTAAAAAGATTTAAATTTTTTTAAACTATTTAGCACCCTCTAAGTTAACATACAAATAAAAAGGAAAACTTTAAATACACTATTCAAGAAACTTAATTATGGGAAAGATAAAATCTAAACTTATTAAAAGAACAGCACGAACTTTAAGAGGAAAAGACTTGGATTTCAGTGAAAACTTTGATAAAAATAAAAAAATCTTAGGAAGCACTATGCCCTCTAAGAAATTAAGAAACCAAATTGCAGGATATTTATCAAGATTAAAGAGATTCGAAAAAGAAGAAAGAGCTAAATTATCTGTTTAATTCTAATAACCAATAATAAATCTCTACAGTTTATTACTTCGTTTTAAATTCAACTATATCCATATCTTTAAGAACATGCCTAAAACTGACTATTTGCCCTGAAAACTTTGAAGAGGGCCCCCAAATCTTTGTTTCTTTAACCTTGTTACTAAATCCATGAAGAATTTTCTCAGCAACATCCATTACAGTAGAACCTTTAGGAAGAACAATTGGTTTGTTTGATTTTTCTTTTCTGGGCTCTTTAGTAAAAATTCTAATCTTATTAAAACTCTTAAATATTTTCTCTTTTAAATCTTCAATATACTCGCCAGAATCAGCATCAATAATAATATAATTATACCTCTTGCTTTTTAATGTTGATTCAATTTTTCTTTTTTCGTTTCTATCAAGATTTTTTTTTATATTAAAAATTATTATTTTACTTGCTCTCTCATTTTTTATTTCTTGATTTATTCTATCGATTTGCTCGATAGAGGTTACAATTATTAATATTGTATCTGCAGTATGTGTTAAGCTTTTATCATAATATTCTGATTCTATAGCAGGATTCTCTACTAATTGCATCTGGGCTCCATGATAATCAATCATTCCTTGCAAGGATTTTTTTGTCGTAAACCCATAGGGAGTTATTTCTGGATGGGTGTTAGTCAATTTAGAAAGTAATAATGATTTTCCGGTATTTGTTTCTCCAATAATAACTGCCTGCACATCATATTTTTTTATTCCTTGAGGCCCCTTTTTTGTTTTCTTGAATCTAATTAATTGTTCTTGCAATCTCTTTAACCTTGCCCTTAACTGGGCTCTTAGATTCTCTGCACCTTTATGACTGGGGCAAAGGGATATCATTTTCTTAAGCTTTTCAATTTTCTCTTCAGGATCTACTGCCAGAAGATATTCCTTTTCAGCTGCTAAAAAATCGGGATGTGCATTAATAGGCATATATCTTTTAAATGTCAAAAGCTTAAAAGTTTTATGAATTCAGAAAATCTTAATTTAAAAACAAAAAAACAAGAAGAAACAGAAAAAGAACGGGAAAAAACAGACAAATACCTTATCGAAAAGATAATGCAAAAAAAAGAATTCTCGCAACTGCCCATAAAAGATGTAGAGATTGCATTAGAGAAATTCAACAAAAAACCCAATTTAAACGAATATCAAAAAGTAAAATTAACAAGACAATTATTAAGAAGATTATTTTCCAGTTTTTCAAGCAGAAAATTGCTTAATAAAGATATTTTAAAAAAAGAAAAGGGAAAAGAAGTTGAATGGCTATTAAACAAACACAAATCAACAAAAGAAAGATTTCCCCATTATGAAGAAATATATAATAAGATTTTTGAAGATTTAAATAGCAACATTGAAAAAAATAAAGAAACAAGTGTAATAGATCTTGGTGCAGGAATTAATGGTTTAACTTATTCTAAAATGCCAGAAAACACCAATTATATTGCAATTGAAGCAATGGGCCAATTTGTAGATTTAATGAATGACTTTTTTAAAGAGCATAACATAAAAAATAAAGCAAGAGCATATCAATTAAGTTTGTTTAATATTGAAGAAATAAAACAATTAATTAACAAACAAAAAAAACCAAGAATTGTGATTTTATTTAAAGTTATTGATTCTTTAGAATTAATGCAAAGAGATTATTCCAAAAAGCTAATTAATGAAGTTGCTCCATTAAGTGATAAAATAACCTTAAGTTTTGCAACCAAAAGTTTGGGAAACAGAAAAAAATTCTCGGCGCAAAGAAATTGGATATTAAAATTCATAAAGGAAAATTATAACATTTTAAATGATTTTGAATTGGGCGGAGAAAGATACATTATTTTCAAAAAATAAATCCCATTCAAAACTATTAAAATACATTCCTAGATAATATTCTGTTGCATACAATAAAAAATTAGTATTGTATGAAAAATCTTACATTAGTTTGTAGTTTCTTACTAATTTTCCTATGCCAATCACAGTTACAGCCAATGCAAGAAACCATCCCTGTAAACTAGTCAATGAAGCGGGAATTGCGTTCAGTTCTGAAAGTATAAGCACCAAACCAATAACCGTCACTAACCATGCAGTTAATTTTGCCATTTTCCCTCCTTTTTAATAATATATACTAGAAAAAGGTGTTTAAATAAATTTAGTTTTGGGCATGAAATTGTTAAGAGTAATGTCAAGAAACAATAAGATTTATAATATACTATTTATTAAATATATTATGAGGTGGCTAAAGGTTTGTTCTATTTCAGTATTTGTTTTACTATTCCTATCTGTGTTAATGATTGGGCTTACAATTTATAACAACTCTCGTGATTCTGAAAATACAACATTAACAACAATAAGTAGTGCTCTATGGATTTTGGTAATAATATTAATCTTAGTTGCTTTCACTGGATTTGCAAAAATAGGCAAACATGCTGAATCAAAAATGCTCCAATTAAGTTCTTGGGCATTATTTGGATTAATTTTAGTCTTAATACTAATCATTGCAATGGCGAGCTTTACAAATATAGGAGAACCAACTTTTTTAGGTGTTTTAGTTTTAGTATTACTAATAGCAACTCTTGCCTCATTTTCACTCTTCTCAATAGGCTTAATTGATATAAGCAATGAGATTAAATTTGTAAGAATTTTAGGCATAACAGATATCCTCATTTTAGTTTTAGGCCCGTTCATATTAGTTTTCAGTTCAATATTTTCTCTTGCGGGTGGTGTAACAAATTCTTTCTCAGGAGAAACTAGCTCTTTAAGTACACTATCAAGCATATTCCTTTATATAATAATCTTAGCAATTCTTGCAACCATCGCTTTTATGGCTCTTACATTAGGAGATGCAAGCAAAAAATTTGAATCGAGTTTATTGCCTCAACAAATGTTTAATCCTCAAAATCAAAATATGATGTTTGGAAATAACCCTTTAATGAGACAATAAGAATTCTTTTAAACATGTCAAGAACACTTGACAGATAACTCCACACTTTAGTGTGGAGTGTGTTCTTGAGCATCCAAAACACGAGCGCCTTTTCAAACTCCACCTTTTAAGGTGGAGTGCGCATCGTGTTTTTGATATGTAAATAAGCTGAATTTAATGATTTCGCCATTAAATTTATATACTACTTTTTAAGTAAATAATTATTAAATATGAAACCACAATTTTTTAGAAAAATTTTGAATAACGGCATGACAATTATACTAGAAAAAAGAGATCTACCAATTGTAAGTGTTGCTTTTGCAGTCAGACAAGGAGGAGTTAATGAATCTGCAGCTGAAAAAGGTATAAGTCATTTTGTTGAACATATGTTATATAAAGGAACTCCTACAAGAAACAGCAAAAAAATAGCAACAGAAATAGAAAAAAATGGAGGAGAATTAAATGGTTTCACAGATGAGGAGATTACAGCTTATTGGTGTAGAATGCCAAGTAAACATTTAGATGTTGCCTTGAATGTTCTTTCTGATATGATTAAAAATCCATTATTCAATGAAAAAGAGTTAGGAAAAGAAAGACAAGTTATATTTGAAGAAATAAAGATGTATAAAGATAATCCAAGATTACATGTTTTTGATAAAATTCATGGATTTTTATACGAAAAACCATTGGGAATACCTTTAATTGGCACTCATGAAACAATGAATTCTATTGATAGAAAAAAGATGCTTGAAAAGTTTAATGAAGTGTACAAGCCAAATAACATGATACTTTGTGTTGTTGGTGATGCCGATTTTAATTATATAGTTAATTTTGTTGAAAAAAATTTTAGCAATGAAAAAGGTAAAATACAAAAACTAACAATCCAAGAAAGAAATGAACAACAAATTGAAAAAAGAAAAGGAATAGATCAGGCTAATCTTGTTTTTGCCTATCATGTCCCCAAATCAAATGATAAGGAAAGTTATGCAGCAGAAGTATTAACAGCTATAACAGCGGGAGGCATGTCATCTCGCTTATTTAGTGAAATAAGAGAAAAAAGAAATCTTGCTTATGCAGTTAAAGGCGGTTCAAATATTAACAAAGAATTTGCATATAATTTTATTTATATTGGAACAATGAAAGACCATGTTGAGAATGTTAAGAATTTAATATTGGAAGAATTTAAAAAAATAATAAAAGAACTTGATGAAAAAGAATTAAATGAAGCAAAAGAACAACTTATAGGAAACCATCAAATTTCAATGGAAGATTCCCAAAGTCAAATGGCCCATTTATTAAGCGATGAAATAAGTGGAAACGCAGAAGAATTTTATGAGTTTGAAAAGAACATAAAAAAAGTCACAATAGAACAAGTAAAAGCCATAGCAAAAAAAGCAATTGAAAAATACAGCTTTTATGCTTTAGTTCCTGAGGATTAACCCAAAGCTTTTAAACTAAACTTCTTGGATATTTCTATAGTTTAAAACTTAAAAATTAAGTTTAATATTTATTAAAATGACATTTGTAGTTAAAGTTCCCGGTGTTAATGGTTTAGGAAAAACAAAAGGAACAAGAAATGCAGGAAATGCTGTTTTAAATGAACTTAATAGTATTAACTATAATGAACAGGGAAATGTAATAAACAGCAAGTTATTAGACATAGAAGAAATACATGTAGACAATAACAATCTGGAAGAAGCAGAAGGTTTAATTTATGAAAATAGTCTAGAGATGCTTGAAACAAAAAATAAAATTATTTTTCTTGGAGGAGATCATTCTATAAGTTACTCAACAGGAAGGGCTTTTCTTTATTATTGCAATAAGAATAGAAAAGATGCAAAGCTAATTGTGTTTGATGCTCATGCAGATGTAATAACACCAAAAGGACATGAAATAATGCCTAGCCACAAAGAATGGCTAAGAACACTTATAGAGAAAGGTTTCAAACCATCAAATATTCTTCTTGTTGGGATAAGAAATCTTGATTCTACAGAATCAATATTCTTAAAAGAGAACAAGATAAGAGTTATCCAAATGAATCAATTCTTAAATGATTTAGAAGATACTTGCGATATAATAATGGAATTTGCAAATCTTAATAACAAAGAGAGCGAAGTTTACTTATCATTAGATATTGATGTTATTGATCCAGCATTTGCACCTTCAACAAGATATGCAGAACCAGGAGGATTGACAAGCAGAGAATTTCTTTACATAATCCAAAGGTTAAATAGAGTAAGAAATTTAAAGGCCATTGACTTAGTTGAAATAAACTCAGAAGAAGATAAAACACTTAATAACATTACATTAAAACTAGGTGCAAAAATCCTCGCAGAATTGATATAAGCAACCAATTAATATTTTTTAAAAGAAATTAATAACTAAAAAAGTTAATATCAAAAAGTCCTTGAGTTTTACCACGGCTTAAAGGTGTGGTTTTCTGTCAAGTTTCTTGACATTAATAAATAAAAGTTAAATTAAATCGAGTATATCTGGAAGCGGGCGTATTAAATAAATATGCTAAACGTTTTGATATGATTAATAAAACACAAGGTTATTAATAGCAAATAATAAAAACGCCATAATGCTTATATTAAATAAGAACACTAAATATTTATCCTTATAAAAACCTAAAAAATGAGATGTTTTATTGCAATTGAACTTCCTCAAGAAATAAAAGCAAGAATTTTTCATGAAGTTGAAATTCTAAAAGATTCTGGTTTAATAAAAGGAAATTTTGTTCAAAAAGAGGGTTTACATCTAACAATAAAGTTCCTTGGAGATACAACAGAAGAACAAGTTAAAAAAATAAAAGAATCCTTAAAAAAAATAAAATTTAAGCCATTTGACATTACAATTAAAGATTTTGGATTTTTTCCTTCAGAAGATCACATAAAAGTTTTATGGCTCGGGGTTTATTCTGACAAGATAAAAGATTTCTTTAAAGTTGTGCATGAAGCAACACCAGAATTTAAAATAAGCCATGAAGATTTTAGCCCGCATTTAACTTTAGCGAGAGTAAAAAGCGTAAAAAATAAAGAATCATTGTTAGATAAAATTAAACATTTAAAAAAAATAAATAATGCCTTTGTTGTTAAGGATTTTGTTTTAATGAAGTCTGAATTAACACGAGAAGGAACTAAATACAAGGTTCTTGAGAAATTTGAGTTATCTTGATATTCATTAATGTAAAAAAGTTTATTTAGAGAATATTAGTTTATCAAAAAATTTATCTCAGGGGTGATTTTTAAATTAAAGACTAGGTAATTAATGGAACAACATAAATGTACATTATTAAATTTAAATTAGCACATGATAAACATATTTTCATTATCACGATATAGAGTTAGACTAATAATAGATTATATTTATTTAGGGCATTATCACTAAATCGATCTTCTTTCTTTGCTTTATATTCTGCATTAATTATTTTAATAAAAGACTCCGTTTTTTTTCCCAATATTTTTTTTAGTTCTTCTTCTGGAGCATTGAATATACCATGGATTGTTTTAAATTCATTCAAAAGTTTTTTAGCTGTCTTGGCTCCAATTCCAGGAAAACCTTCAAGAATAAACTGCTGTTGTTCTCCTATATTAAGGACTTTTTTATTAGCCCTGATATTTGCTTCTTTTTCTTGTTTTTTTGCTAAAAGATAAATAAACTTTGCTGTATCTTTATAATTTTGAGAAAAAATAATAGGAACTTTAAATCTTAATAATATCGTCAATAAGAACCCACGAATTGCATTCCCACTTATTCCTTCAAGCTCATCATTATATAATTCTTGTTCGTCTAAGCCTTCTATAATTAATAATCTATTTGGATATTGTTGTAATTCTTGCAATTGTCTTAAAAGTCTTTTATTAATCATACTAGAAATAAAATCACTTACAGTTTTTCTCTCAATTGCAATATCACTATTTTCAATTATATAATCAGCAACATTTAAATTTCTAAATTCTATTTCCAATCCAAGACCAATTAGCTCACTAGCAACAAGAGAATTTTTTTCTCTATAATCTATTAATATCTTAGAAATGTCTTTATTTTTATTAGCAACTTCTCCATCTATTGTTTTCTCTTCCCTTGTTTTTACTGATTTAGAGAATATATCTAAAAGTTCTGACATGAAAATTAAATAGATAATAAGTTTTTAAAGATTCACAAGAAATAATCAAGAATTCTATTTAGTGGCATATCCAGCCAAGTAACCTATTCCGTAACCTACTAATGTTTGAACTGCCCCAACAGCGGCACATAATCCTCCACCAAGTCCTGCCCCTAACACAGTCCCTGCAACTGCTCCTCCAGACGCTCCTGCAACTGCTCCATAAACACTTCTTCTTGAAGCACCAGCACCAATAACCCCACCTCCAACACCACCTGCAACTAAACCAGCAATTCCACCAAAAACTGCTCCAAGAGAACCTCTAACAATAGCAGGGCCATAAGTTAATGCCCATTCTAAATTTTCCTTTGGGAGAGGAATACCTTGAGCATCACAATATCCATGATAAGCACCAGCACCAACTGAAGCTAATCCTAAAAATAAATTTACTGCAGAAGTACCTCCTGAAGGAGAGGGTGAATTATTTTCTCTTGACATTGTTTTTTAGCAACAATAAAAGAGTTTATAAGTTTTTATATAGCCTAATTAAATATATTTTAATATTGCTGTTAGA
>CAZOFF010000018.1:12844-13139 GCA_964579165.1 Candidatus Woesearchaeota archaeon | reverse complement strand
AGCCGATTTAAATTTTAGGGCTTGTGCATTACGTCCAGCCACCGTTGTGGGCTATAATCTTGGTTTTAGGTATGAAACAATTATCAATCTCGCGTGCATAAAATCAGTTTATGGTCTTCCTTTGTCAATTTTTAGTAGTGCATTGAAAGGAAATAAAAGTTACATACATTTAAAAGACAATGTAGATGCAATTATTTTTGCTATAGGTAATATTGAGATAATGAATGGGCAATCTTATAATGTTTCTTCTTTTGATACCAATCTTGAAGAAGTTTTGAAAAAGATAGAATCTTTT
>CAZOFF010000018.1:0-12831 GCA_964579165.1 Candidatus Woesearchaeota archaeon | reverse complement strand
CAATAGAAAAATTAATTACGACCTTATTTATGAAAATGGGATTAATCAACAAGTCTACACCATTAATGCAGATAAAATAAGAAATCTTGGTTTTGTTCCAAGAAAAGATTTTGATGAATCTATTGAAGAGAATTTAACAGGTTTACTTAATTTTAAAGAAATTTTTAATAAAAACAATAGTGCACTGCATGAAAAGAAAACATCCAATTTTATTGAAACTGGATTAAAAGGATTAATCGAAATCATCCCCAATTCTTTTGAAGATTCAAGGGGAATTTTTTGTGAAACCTTTAATGCAAAAGAATTTGAAGAGCACGAAATTCCCACTAATTTTGTTCAAGATAATCAATCCATATCAAGGAAAGGAGTATTAAGGGGGTTGCATTTTCAAAAATCACCCTTTTCACAAGGGAAACTTGTAAGAGTGGTGAAAGGTAGTGTTTTAGATGTTGCAGTTGATATAAGAAAAAATTCTTCAACTTATGGAAGTTGGCATTCTGTTTTTCTAAGTGAAAAAAATAAAAAAATGCTGTGGATTCCAGAAGGTTTTGCGCATGGATTTTTAGTTTTGGAAAATAATACTATATTTAACTATAAATGCACAAATTATTATAATAGAGATTCAGAGTCTGGAATAAGGTGGAATGACCATTCTTTAAAAATTGATTGGCAATTAGAAAATTTAGAGACAGAGGTAAATATTCCCATTGTAAATGAAAGAGATTCAAATTTTCCTTTATTTAATAACAATGTTTATTTATAATTTTTTATCTTTACTTGTAACTTATTCCAACTTTTCTAAAAATCCTTGTGTAAAAAAAAGAATAAATATATATTGAAGTAATCAAAAACAACATAATTGGATGTATTAACCAAAATTTTTCTTTTTCTCTAATTATTCTTGATAAAGCTTGCATTAATCCTGGTACGATTAGAAGATTAAACATTACTGTTCTATAAAACTTAAGATTTTGCCAAAAACTATTTTCCTTAGAAACCCAATTAAAATCTCTTCCTTCAACATTTTCCAATAAGAAATGTTGAACAAAATAGCCCCTTTTCTTCAAGTATTTAACAAATTCATTTGATGTATTATGGTGTAATTTTATATTTCTTGGAACAGCAATTTTATATTTTTTTAGAGCCATTCTATAAAAATTATCAATATCTTGTGTGTAGCCTCCAGCCTCCATTAAATCTTTTTTTCTAATCACAAAACCATCCCCCCCAGCATATAAAAAATTATTTGGATGAGCATGGTAAATATAATACCCTCTTTTATCATATCCAAATTTACTCGGGTTAAAAATTACTTGCGCATTTAATGAATAAGAAGTTGCAAAAGGATCTTCAATTCCCAAACCATTCAAATACCTGTCAACAAAAGAACTTGTTTTTGGCGCAAACATTTTGGATTGTACCCCTTTAATTTCAGGATTTTCTATCAATATTTTAACCATGTTGCTTATCCAATTTTTTTGTACAAGAATATTATCTTGATCAAGTATTATTATTATCTCTCCATCAGCTTTTCTTGTAAGCATATCTTTTCCCATACCTCTTCCTTCAGATAATCTTTTTTCATTATGAATTAATTTTATATTTTTAGGATACTTTTTGATGTATTTTCTTATTATATCTAATGTTTTATCTTCGCTACCTCCATCACCAAATAATAATTCTATTTTTTCTTTGGGGTAATCTTGAGAAAATATACATTCTAGAAATTTTTCTATTGTTCTTTCTCCAAAATAAGTGGCAGTAGTAATTGTGACTGTTGGATAACTTTTGTTTATGAGCCTCATAAAAAATCAATCTTAATAAGCTATTTAAACTTAATTACACAAAAATTTGTGTTTTTTAAAATATACTTACAACACTCTGTATAAAATTATTTTTTTATACTGTTTATATAGTCTTTAATGTTATTTTGTAACATTTTGAGATTTTTTGTATCAATAGCTATAAACTTATTATATGATTTAATTAATTCGGGGGTTAAGTCTTTTATATTATATATAGCTTTTATCCCAAATTTTTTTTCTATATATTGTGCAAATTCTACTTGATGGTCATTGATATGCTCTTTGTACTTATACTGTCTTGGAACAGTTATAACTGGTTTTTTATGTTCTCTAATTGCTTCAACCATAGAAAGAGCAGATTGGCAAATAATTAATCTTGCTTTTTTCATATAAGGATCTAAACTTGGAGCCCAGTCAAAGCTTTCACAATTTTTTGGTTTATACTTAGTATCCCCAGTCTGAATAATTATTTTTTCTTTTATTTGCGGAGCTATTTGATCTATTCTTTTAATTAATCTTTCAAATGGTATGTAAGTTCCAAGAGCTACAAATATCATATTATGCCCCCCCAATACCGTGTTTTTTTTCCGTATACTTCTTTCATTTGAAAATAGGGAACAAGAAAGATATCTGTAAATGGATAACAAATCTTGCCGGCAAGAGTGGGGGTTTTTACTCTCATAGCATCATCAATAAACATTGTTTTTATCCCCAAGAGTTTTGCAACCAATATCGCTGGAACGGCAATTTCAGCACCAGTAGAAAATACTAAATCTGGTTTTTCTCTCCTAAAAATTATATAGCATCTTAAAAAAGCAGGAATAAATGGTAATGGATTATAACTGAATGGTTTAAAGAAGTAAACACCCTTCATGTTTTCAGTTCTTTTTGTTTTTTCCGTTAAAAGAATCTTCTTGCATCCTTCTAGTACTTCTTTGGAAAGAATCATATTCATTTCAGTAAGATGTCCGCCAGCTGAGACAGCACATGCAATCTTGAAAGGTTTTTTCTGTTTTTCTATTTTATTGTTCTCATTTATTTTTGTTTTTTGTTTTTTTCTTGAAATCATGTTCTTACCAATTATGTATTTTTTTATTTTCTGGAAGTTTATCATAAACTCTAACTATAAAATTAAAAGGAGAATTAATTAGCCTAATTCTAATTATAGATGATAACATTTGAAAAGGAACTTTTATTAAATTTAATTTTGAACCCTTTTTATCTTCCCAAATAGTAGGTATTTCTTTTATGATAAATCCATTTTTCTTTAAATGATATAATAAATCAACATCAAATGCCCATTCAGCTGTGTTCTGTTTTTTAACAAAATCCACCAGTGCTTCTTTTTTGAAGAGTTTTGCACCACATTGGGTATCTTTATA
This sequence comes from Candidatus Woesearchaeota archaeon, assembly GCA_964579165.1. Classification (GTDB taxonomy): domain Archaea; phylum Nanobdellota; class Nanobdellia; order Pacearchaeales; family GW2011-AR1; genus CAZOFF01. The sequence continues at coordinate 9,644 of CAZOFF010000018.1, read as the reverse complement.
TGGAAGCAATAAGATTGTTTTTATAATAAAATTAAACCCCCTACTCACAAATCTTCGTAAGAAAGTTTGTCTTATGCTTATCTTTGATTTTTTCATCCATCTGCTCGCTATTACTCCATCAATATTTTTATTGTTCATCATATTAACAACTAACTCATAAAAAGCATTTGGAGGTGTGGCCATATCAGCATCGACAAATCCAATTAAATCTACATTACGATTTATGGTATCTTTAAACCCCTCAGTTATAGCAAATCCTTTTCCTCCTCTCTTAAAGTTCAGGTATTTGATTTCCTTGAACTTTTTTTGATTTTTCTTCACAAGGTCTAATGTTCCATCTCTGCAGGCGTTCAATACAATAAGAATTTCAAAGTTTAAGTTTCTGGGTTTATTTTTTTTGAAAAATAGTGCATATTTTTCAATGGTCCTTCCTATTCTTTTCTCCTCATTATATGCAGGAATAATAATACTTAGTTTAGTTTTTTTCTCCATTTTTTCTTAGAAGAAATAATGTACCTATAAACATTATTATTGTTGAAGCCATAAAAGCTAAAATATATTCTAAAAGGCTATCATGAAACAAACTGAGCAATACAATTTCTATTATCAGAAATATAAACAAATAATAAGATTTTTTTAGCCCATTAATTGAAAGGCAATAAAGCAAAACAACATTTGTTAATGCAAGAAAACTTAGTGCTATCCCAGAATAAACCAATAAGTTTGAGACATCAGTATACAAGCTGCCGTATAAAATAAAGATTATTAATTTTGGGAACAAGGCATAAACCATAACTCCTATTATACACAAAGTAACAACAACTGCTAATGACTTAATAAATAAACTCTTTGTATTGGAGTTTATCTCATATTTTTCAGAAGTAATTGGAAACATTGCCTTACTTATTGAAAATACTCCCAGATAAATAATCCTCCCAAGTATAGTCAACACCGCGTATTTTCCAGCTAATTCGGCCTCAAAGAATCTTTTGGCTAGCAGTATGTCTATATTAAATGCTAAAAGAATAACAATCATGGCAATTATATAATGCACGCTTTCAGTATAAACATTTTCAAAATGGGTCCTCTTAATTTTTTGCTTGTTTAAATCTATATTAAAATATAGGGAAAAAAGTAATGCTACAAACGCACCAACTAATACACCTGTCATTGCCCCATATATCTGAAAATTGGATCCTAATTGGAATCCAATTCCTACTAAAAATATTGCAACAATTATTTTTACTATGGCTTCTATTATATACGAGATTCCTAATTTTGTAAATTTTTTTCTTCCCTGTAAAATGCCTCTTAGTATTGGGGCAAGGATTGCTGCGAATATCATTAGATTAGTCAAGGCAATTAACCAAAAACTAATATCTAAGAAATTTGCTAAAAATAATGAAATGATTAATAGAAAAGCATATAAAACAATTACAATAAAAATCCCTTTACTTATTGCCCGAGACATTAAGTATCTAATTTTAACATTCATTTTTATTACATTAAATTTGGAAGTATACCTAGACACAAGCATCTGCACACTTTCACTAGGAATTCCATGTAAAAAAATAAGGGACATCAAGGCAGCCAGTATCCCGTAATCTGCTGGTCCCAACATCCTTCCCATAATAAAATGAAATAGGAGATTGAGAAAATTAAATATATTGAGGGTAATGAACAAAATCAGTGCCCCTTTTCTAAATTCATTTGAAAAAAGTTGCTTAAGCATTTTCAAGACAGAAATATCCCCTTATTAAAGATTATGAAGCCGAGAATTATGATAATGACTTGGAAAATATTTATAACCAATGTTACTTCTTTTTCATAAACCTTTTTGCTGGGTTTAATCTTTTTAATAAAGGCGATAGCTACATGCTCTAATCCATAAAACCTTTCAAAAGGAATCTCTAAACTATTATCTTCATTTACTTTTGCAAAGCTATGTTTTTTTAAATTTCCCCTTAATTTTAGCATTGTTTCTAATATGTAAGGAATGAAAAAGAAAACAGCTATTCTTTCTATATCCCCAAGAATTGCAATACATGCAATAAGGACACCAACTGAATAAGTCATTATATTCCCAGGAAATATTTTTGCAGGGTATTTATTAAATAAGTAAAAAGCGAAAATAGCAAATAACATACATAAAGCAACTAAGCTTAACCATCTCTCTCCAGTAAACCAAGTTGTAATAGAAAGTGCAAATAAAATTAATATAGATTGACTTGCTTCTAATCCGTTATAACCAGCAAGAAAATTAAAAGTTGTTCCAGCACCGACAATTCCTATGGGGATAAATAATAATGGGTAAAACAAACCCATTTCAACTGGTCCTACAAAGGGTATGCTAATAATTGATTCTCCTGCATTAATAACAATTAAGGGTATAGAGGCCATTAGCATAAGAAGTACCCTCATTTTTACAGAAAGCCCTCCCCTTACCCACCCTAAAAAATCATCTGTCAATCCTATTAAACCGGCTATTAATACTGTGGCAATTAAAACAAAAATGTCTAATGCTACTATCTCTGTTTGCAATACAAAAGTTCTTATGGCAATATAAGATAGAACTCCCGTAATAAAAGCAAAGAGGACAATCAAACCTCCAGAACCAGCAACATTTTTTGGGAAATTATATTTATTCATATCCGGCCATATTAACCCTATTTTTTTAGCCTTATCAATCCATGGAGGCAAGAATATCAAAGCGATAAAGAAACTTAAAATTAAGGGATACAACAATATAACTTCAACCATTTTCTAATATTTTCCTGGTTGAGCTAAAAAGAGTTCTTGATTCGGAAATTTCTTTTCTAAAAACTCTGGATTAGACTCTATCCCAGAAGGATAATTTATTTCCCAAATTTTTATCGGACCTCTTATCCCCTGGTAATAAACAAAATTTCCTTGGCTTTCCCATTTTTGTTGTTTCAAATTTTCTAATATCAAATCTTCTTCTGTGTGAACTAATTTAAAGTGAGATGTTTCTTGGTTAAACAAATATAATTTTGCAAGCTGTGAATTAATTGTTCTTTTGCTAAGATAAAGTGCCGCACCAAAATAATCCAAATCAATATTGCTACTTGTTACAGAATTTACTGAAGGATAAATAAAAGCTCCTGCTTCAACACCCGACTTAAAATCAATCAATTCTTGTGTTGAGTCAATATAAAGATATCTTATTTTTAAAGTATACTGCTTATTACTATAAATAATTATCATCTCTGGTTGACTAAACTCTTTTTTATCATTGGTTTTGATGATTATTGCCCCAATTGCAGCATTTTTTTCTGGGAGCATTATTTCTTCACCATCCTGAACAGTTATAATATCTTCATCTAATAAAGACCCCCCAGTATAAAATGTAATCGTCTCATTTTTATCCTCAATTGTTTGGCTTCTGTCAATAAAGAAATTGGGTATCCATGAAAATCTATCATAGTTTTCATCTGCACCTATGCTTGAAAACGCAGTATACTTTCCTATATCCGTGGAGTCAATTAATAAATGAGTTGCATTATGAGTATACAAAAATTCTAAGGCCTTATTCTCATCGGCTCCAGTAAGTACATGCCTCCCTAATAAATGGTTCCAATAAATTATTGCATTTCCTCCATCTAATATAGTCGCTCTTTCCCCTAAACTTTGAAGCCAATATCCGTAGTCCCACCAGTGCGCAAATACTGCATCAGTTGGAGTATTTTGTCTTACCCATGACATAGCGTTTTGCCATTGCCATTGGTAGATCCCTGGAGCAAAGCTTTTTGCGGAAGCTAAATCTTGCTGGTAAAAGCCGTTCCAAGATGTAAATCCTTGTCCATTCAAAATAGATAAAGGATTTCCTATTAGGATAAACAAGGAGAAAACTATAGCAATAATTGAGATTATCATCCAAAATAATTTTTTATTGTCTACTTTTGCTTTTTTATAATTATCTACAACTTTAATAGTTAAAAATGCAGCAGCAACTGGTGCTATGGCTCCTAACACCATAATCAACCTGATTGCTCCTCTTGCACCAATGATTACTAAAGTTAAAACTAAAAAATAGAATATATACGTAAACCCAATTTTTCTAAATTCTAAAAAATCCCCAGACTTATATTTTTGTAAATAGGTTCTGAAAAATAAAAATAAAAATAAAATCACCCCCCCAAAATAAAATATCAAACTTATACTGTTTGTTCCATTAAAAATGCTTGATGGAGAGTATCTGCTAAAAACAATCGCCGTTAAAAATATAGCGTAACCCAAAGTTAAAATCAATATCTCTTTATTTTTTAAATGCCCCATCATTTCTGAAAAAAGAAATATTGAGCCTAAAAAGAATAACCAAAAGAAAAGGGGGATATTCATGAAGATTGGCCCAAAACTTCCTTTCCATTCACTTTCAAAGTAAGGTTGTTTATTTTCCGCAACAGTAAAGCTAAACCTTGATTCAGATGGTTCAATTAAATTATTCTGAATATTTTGTATTTTGCCAATAATAAACTGAGGTCCAAAAATTATCCCAACAAAAATAATTATTGCTATAACACATATAATTGTTGAACTTAGTTCTTTAGGAATTTTAAATTTTTCACTAATCTTATTATCCCACCCCCTATGAATTATAAAAGAACCAAAAGAAATAATTGCGAGTATAAATATTGAGAAACCAGTAGTAAACGAGTTAATCAAGTTCATTGGTGCATACCTGGTTGAAAAGGGAATCATTAAGATAAATGAGGTAAATAACCAAGAAGCATAAATTGCTATTTTTTCTTTTTTAACTTTTCCAAGTAAAAATGCAAAGAATACTGCCGCAGGCACTATTAAAAATATAAACAACACACCACCCCAGATAAGGGCCATTAATCCCGTTGAAATTCCTGCAAGTACTCCGAATAGTAATCCTTTTTTAAATTTTTCAGTGGTATAAGCCTCTAAAAAAAAGTAATACGCTAAAAATAAAAAGAAAAATGCTGCAGATTCTTTTTCTGGAATCCCAGCAATTGTTCTTGGAAGCAAAGAAGGAATCAAAACAAAAAACGCAGTAGCTAATAATGCAATAGAATACTGAATTACTTTCTCTTCTTTATAGAATATTTTCTTTGCAAATAAGAAAAATGCTAAAGTAGTAAGTGCAAACATAATCACCGGAAAAATTATTGCAGAATAAGTAATGCTATCTGTAAGAGAAAAGAACGATAAAAATTTATGAAACCATGCTATTAAATAAGCTAATAATTTCATTTCACCAGCAGTATTATAACCCAATGGGACATATCTAAACATGTCATTAATCATCAATGTGCCATTATCAACAATATATTTTGTCCATCTTAGAAATAAAAATGGATCTAAATCTGGGCCTAATGTCCAAGTTCCAGTTGTGATGTCCTTTAATTTGGATATATTTCTTGTTCTGATAAAAACCCCAATCCAAATAATAAAAACCAACAATAAACCAAAAATATAGTCTTTTTTTTGTTTTAATAATTTTGAAAAATTTTCACTTCTTTTATCCTCTATATTCGTTTCTATTGATTGGTTTTGTCCTAAATTTTCCATGCCAGAATTATTCTGAAAATTTTATTAGTTCTTGTGCGTCAGGTTCCCTTATAATCTCATTTTTTCCACAATAAGGACATTGTTTTCCCGCTCTATTTTCTTTTGATTCAAATCTGTAATTACATTTATTACAAATAAATTTCATAAGTTTTTAAAAAAAGAAGTCTATTTAAGTATTGTGGTTTTGCTGACTATTACAGATTTATTAGTTTATTACAAAAGGAGTTATGTATACTTCTATAACCGCAGCTAAAATTAGTATTACAATGGCGATAAATAATAAAACTATAGAATTCTCCATTATTCTAAGAAATTTTCTATTTCTCACACCATTTCTTATAACCCCCACACCTATAATCCCCCCAGATAAGGCAGCTATAAAATAAGCAGCTATTTCCGGAAAGCCATGAATCATATATCTTAAAATCCCCATGGGAATTTCTGAAATATTGTGTTGGGTAAAAACTCCTATTGCTGCACTTATAACTGAAGCATTCCACGCAAGTATGAAAATGGCTCCCGCGCCAAAAATCAACGAAAAAATTAAAGTGAATACCATAACGTAAACATTATTTTCTAATATAGAAAGTAATCTTAACTCTTTTGTTGATGCTCCGTTATAGACTAATTTTCCAGTAAAATCACTTTGAGCTACGCATTCTTCAACACTGTAAGGGCTATTAATCCTGCAATATGTTTCAATTTGAAAATTAAATAAATTAAAATCTTGTAATAGAATGTACCAAAAAGAGAAAGCTAAAACAAATCCTAAGAACAACCACATAAAAGCATAAATCGCGTCGCTGTGCGCCTTCCAAACCCCAAAAAAACCTTCTATAGTTTCATCTTCTTTCTCTTCTCTTTTCAACAATATATACATATATGGAAGAGTAAACATTACACAAAAAGTAACCACAATCATTCCAGATGCCTTGGATAACGCAACATCATTGCTAAAAAACCAATGAACAAGTAAAAGAGATAATGAACCATAAATTAACCCTATAAAAAACATCTTCCAAGTTTTTTTTTCAGCTCTTTTTGGGCTGATTAACATCTCTAGCATCTTTTTTCTCTTTTTTATATTTGATTTGTTTTGCTTTAATTTATATCTTAAAACATATTGACCTATTTAAATTTTTTATGTTGAAAATCTAAAACAGTTTCATTTAGGCTATTATTTAATTCTTCAATTACCTTGTTTAACTCTACTTTTGCTTCAAGAAGTTTTTTTATTTGATTCTTTATTACCTCTATTGTTTCAGGAATAGTTTTTCTTATAAAATTTTCGTTTCCAATGTCTACAATTAAATCTTTTGAGATCATCTTTGCTTTTATGAATATGCCTTTTCCTATCCCGGCAAAAATTTCTTCTTGATTACTTTTTTCTAAGTCTGATAATCCTTTGTTTAATTCTTGTAATTCTTGTATTCCCTGTTCAATAGAAAGTATTTGTTCTTGAAACTGTTTTATTTGCTGTTCAAACATACTTAATTTATAGATTAATTCTTCTTGATTCATTTTTTTATCTTATTCTTTAGTTCAACCTTATCATGCTACTTTTAAAACTTTTCTTAACACAATACTCGAACCAATTCCCGATCCTAAATACCACCAGAACCATCCAGGAAGAAGTTCGGTGTAAACACCTTTTAACCACCAAAAAAATATTATTAACGGAATAAAAGTTATTAATAGTGGTTTAAATGAGTGTTTCATCAGTTCTAAAGAGCATTCCATCATTTGTTGATTTATTTCATTAACCTTCTCTAGATTTCCCTTTGCGTCTTTTAATTTGATCTTACAAGCTTTTTGTATTTCTTTTAACTCTTTCATTCTATTCTGATTAGTAAACTTTTTTGTTACCAAAGTCATAATCAAGGTGATCAAAAAAGCAATAGCAACAATTCCAGTTTTGGGATAAAGTGTTAAAATTTCTATTATACTCATTTTAATTTGTTATATATACCTCTAACCTTTTTTTATTTTTAAACGTTCTTCTTTTTATATGTCTCAATTAACCCAGACTCCCCATAAACTTTCTCATTGCAGGGTGCATATCTACAGCATGCTGTTTTGCAATATTTTGATAGAATTGATACATAATCATGATTACTAAAAGTATTGCTGTTCCTGAAACAAGAGCACCTAAAACATTTGTTAAAGATGCAAGAAGGCCAACTGCTGCACCGCCCATAACTGTTAAAGGCATTATATATCTGTCAAGAATGCTTTCCAAAACTCTTTCATCTTGCCTGAATCCTGAAACTTGTAATCCAGAAGACATAATATTTTTGGCTTGGGCTTTTGAATCCATGTTAGATGTTTTTACCCAAAATATTGAAAAGATAACAGAAAAAGCCATAAAAAATAAAGTATGTGTGATTGCTTGCCATAGATATAGTGGCAAAAATCCCCCCCTGATAATTAATCCTAAAATATTTGTTGAGCCCATCCAAAAAGCCAAACCCTTTATAGGCACACCTTCTTGGAATCTTCCTAAAAATGTAAAATATGAAGCAATTTTAGCTTTTCCAGTACATGTGTCTATTGTTCCCCCCAAGTCGGCTAAGCATGGGGCAGCTGTATTCTCTATTAATCCCCCAAACAGTTGTATATTCGCAATTAATGCAGAAACTAAAATAACCGGGATAACGCTCGCATAAAAAAAGACCAATGGCCACTTAACGCTATACCCTCTTAATCTTCCAAATGAAAGTGGAATTTCTACTTTAAGTGATTGAGCCCAAACCACCAATAAAAATATCAATGCGGTAACGAGAATTGTAGCAAATGCAGAGAGGGCTTCTATTGGAGCCCTCTCAATAATTGATTGTATTAAAACAAAAAACCTTCCACTATACTCAATAACAACTTTTCCTGTTACGGGATCTTTACCTAGAAATTGGAATGCACTTGTTATTAAGCTCCAGCTTACTCCTGCACCAATAAATAAGCTAACCCCAGAACCAAAACCCCATTTATGACTTAAATCATCCATATAAAAAATGGCCAAACCTCCAAGAATTAATTGGAATATCAATATTTGGGAACCATAAGCTAAATTAGGATCTGCCTGTAATCCTTGCATTACTACATAAATTGCTGCTTCAAAAACTATAAAGAAAAAAACTAATATTTTTTGAAGACCTTGGAAGAATTTTTTTCCCTCATGAGTTGTTGTATCAATATTCAAGATTTGTGCACCGACTAATAACTGTAGGATAATCGATGCCATTACAATAGGGCCCACTCCTAAAGAAATTATAGAACCAAAATCTGTTCCTAAAATAATTGCTAAATACTCAAATCTTGCTAATGCGTTTGTAGATAAACCAAACAAAGGAACATTCGCCAGAACAAAAAAAGACGCTAAAATCACAATTGTCCATTTAAGTTTTACATTGAAACTTAATTTTTTTTCTTCTGGTTTTTTTACTTCAGGTATAAAGGAGAATATTTGTCTCCAATCCATCTTTTTATTCCTCTTTTTTACTATTCTTTACTGAATTTGATATTAATTGAACTTCGTGACCTTCTTTTTTTAATTCTTCTATCACTTTCTTTGAGGCATTCTTTATTTTAATAGTTAACTTTTCCTTAATTTTTATAATTTGTTTATTCCCCAAAAGTATATCTTTTTCAAGATTGATATCATAGCCTTTAGTTGTTTTTTTCGCTTTTCCTTGTTTTATCAAACTACCTAAATTATTAACTATTGAATTGAAATTAATTTTTTTTGACTTGTCCTTTTGAGTCTTCTTACTAGTTATCCCTTGTTTTCCAAAGTATCCATGACCATATAGTTTGTTTATAAGAGTTTTTTTATGGTCTGCTCTTTTTCCTGTTCCCGCCATTCCTTTTCCACCATGATGCCCCGAATGTCTCTTGTTCTTTCTAGCTCCGGTACCATGAGTTCCCATTTTCCTCCCATGTTGTCTTGTAACTTTTTTTCTTTTATGTGTTCTTCTCGTCATTTTATTTTTTTTCTGTTGTTATAGTTGCCGTTTTAATTTTATTTAATTCCAACTTCTTCTAATTTTTTCAATTCTTCTTCTAATTTTTGAATTTTGGTATCAGCTTCAATA
>CAZOFF010000017.1:1935-13161 GCA_964579165.1 Candidatus Woesearchaeota archaeon | reverse complement strand
AAATCCTAAGGCAGTTGAACTTGTCGACGAGAAAATACCTGAAATTACTTATGAAGATATTGGGGGATTAGAAGATGAAATAAAGAAAATTAGGGAGATGGTTGAAATTCCTTTAAAGCATCCAGAATTATTTGAAAAATTAAATATTGATCCTCCAAAAGGTGTTTTATTGCATGGTGTTCCTGGAACAGGAAAAACATTGCTTGCTAAAGCTGTTGCAAATGAAAGTGATGCTAATTTTATACTTTTAAACGGTCCAGAGATTATGAGCAAGTTTTATGGAGAATCTGAAAAAAAAATTAGAGATATATTTGAGGAAGCCGAAAAAACCGCACCTTCAATTATTTTCATTGATGAAATAGATGCTATTGCAGGCAAAAGAGATGAGTCTGTTGGAGAAGTAGAGAGAAGAGTTGTTAGTCAAATTCTTACTATGATGGATGGCTTAAAGAGCAGAGGAAAAGTTATTGTTATTGGCGCAACTAATAGAGTTAATTCTATTGATCCTGCTTTAAGGCGTCCAGGTAGATTTGACAGGGAAATTGAAATAAGTGTTCCAAGTAAAAAAGGAAGATTGCAAATTCTTAAAATTCACACAAGAGGAATGCCTTTGGTTCCTTTTTTTAAGAAAAATTATATCTCAAATAAAATTAATGATATTGAAACTACTTTAAAAAAATTAAATGAGGAATCTGGAAAAATAAAAGAGGAAAATCAATCTAAGAAAGATTTGGAAAAGGACATAAAACAAAACAAAGAAACTCTTATTAGACTTAAACCTATTTTGGAGAAATTAACTGATGATGAAATTAAAAATGATGTTTTTGTAAAGGAGTTATCCACTAAACTTAAGGATGAATTGGGCTCTATTTGTGTGGAGGGAAGCGTAGATGAAATCGCTTCATTGACTCATGGTTTTGTTGGTGCTGATTTAGGCGCTTTAACAAAAGAAGCTGCTATGAATGTGTTGAGAAAGTTCTTGCCCAAGATGAACTTAGAAGTGGAAGAATCAATTCCCCAAGAGATTTTGGAAAAGTTAGTGGTGAGCCATGAGGATTTTATAGATGCGCTTAGAGTTGTAAGACCTTCTGCAATGAGAGAAGTTCTTGTTGAAACCCCAAATATTTCTTGGGGGGATGTAGGGGGGTTGGATAAAGTCAAACAGGAACTTAAAGAAGCTGTTGAGTGGCCATTAAAATATCCAGATTCATTTGCAAGATTAGGAATAAAGCCAGCCAGAGGGATTTTATTATACGGGCCCCCTGGCACAGGAAAAACATTACTTGCTAAGGCCGTTGCAAAACAAAGTGAAGCAAATTTTATTCAGGTTAAAGGGCCTTCATTATTAAGCATGTGGGTTGGTAAAAGTGAAGAGGGAATGAGAAAAGTATTTGAAAGGGCAAGACAAGTTGCTCCTTGTATTGTTTTCTTTGATGAAATAGATTCATTAGCTGGTAGAAGAGGCGTGGATTCTGGAACAAAGGTTACTGAGCGTGTTCTTAACCAAATGCTTGCTGAGATGGATGGTTTAGAAGACTTAAATGATGTCTTAGTTATTGGTGCAACTAATCGGCCAGATATGTTAGATCCCGCAGTATTACGTCCAGGAAGATTTGATAAAATCTTGCTTGTTAATGCACCAGAAGAAGAAGGAAGATTGCAAATATTAAAGATTCATACAAAGAATATGCCTTTAGGAGATAATAAAAAATTATATGAAGATACAGAAAAAGAAAAAATGCTAAAGGATATTGCATCTAAAACCACGGGATATACAGGAGCAGATATTGAGTCTTTGGTTAGAGAATCTGCTTTGCTTGCATTAAGAGAAGATATTAAGAGTGAGAAAGTTAAAAAAAGTCATTTTGATGAAGCCCTGAAAAAGATTAAACCAAGTATTTCCAAGGGAACAATTGAAGTTTATCAAAAGATAGAAGATAATTATCTAAGAGCGGCTAAGTCTGCAACGACAAGCGGAAGTTATTTGGGATAAATTAAACTTTATTTTTATTTCTTCATAAACTTTAAATAGTCTTAATTTATGGATTTTTTATGAAAGAGTCAAGTTATTTTTCAGAAGAATCATCTGTTTCAAAAGAAAAAGTAATTCATGATGAAAGACAAGTAAGAAGTGTGGATGAGCTTGTTGTCGGAAAGTATTATGTTCGATTTTATAAAAATGGCGGTGATCGAAGTAATTTTAGACTATTAGATCTTGATATACCTAAAGGTCTGGCTTCAATCCAGATTTTGGGAGGTAGTTATTCTTATAAATACCAAGCTTATTTAAATGATATGGGGATTATTCCTTATGATAATGGCTTGTGGAACAAATTTAATTATGTTGTTCCTGCAGATGATAATTAATTTTTGATTAATTCTTATTTACCTTATATCATTCCGTAGTCACAATAACCTTGTCTTTTGTTATTAGAATTGTGTGTTCTGCTTGAGCCACATTGCTATGAGAAGATTCAACAAGTTGTTCATATTGATGTATAAGCCCTTGTTGTTCCAGTTGTTGCAATCCAAGCAATGAACTTGTTCCTAGCTCTTTTACGAGCCATCTTGAGCAAAAAGGCAAGGTTTTATAATTTTCTTGAATGAAATTTAGAACTTTTCTTGCAATAGGGCTTCTTGTATTCTTTTTATTTTGTAATTGATAAATCCCACTTTTTTTCCCATCATAAATCTTTCCATTTCCATATGTTGTGAAAGGTTCAATAGCATAAACTCCTGCTGTTAATTGTACTTTTCTATTGTCATCAATATTGGGAATTGTTATACCTGAATGTAATTCATATTGTTCTATGCTATGTCCTGAAAGATTTATAATTGGAGTCATTTTAGGATCAAATTTTTTTATTGTTTCATAAATTTGTTTACCTATAAGATTTGCACTAACATTAATTCCTTTTTGTTTTACTTCTTTTAATGCACCATCTAATGCTATTTGAGCTGCTTGTATTAGCTTTTTATTTGTTTCAGATTTTTCTCTATTTTCTTCCAGGTCTATTGAAAATGAGGTGTCTGCAACATAACCATCTATATGAACCCCAAAATCTACTTTAAGCAAGCCATGGGCCAATGTTTTATCATCGAAACTTGGTGTGTAGTGAGCAGCTATATCATTAATACTTAAATTACAAGGAAAAGCTGGCTTAGCATTTGGCTTATTTTGTTTTCCTATTTCAATAATCTTAGATTCTATTTTTTCTGCTATTTCCAATAAAGGGATATCTTTTTTGATTATTGTTTTAGCATATTCTCTAATTTGTGATGCTATTTTTCCTGCTTCAATTACTTTGTTTTTTTCTTTTTCACTCATTGCCATAAAAATCTGTTGTTTTTGGATTTTATAAATCTTTTTTGATAAACTTATTGCAAAAGAGCAACACTTAAAACTTTAGTTTATTTATAGTTATTATGTCTAACTTGCCAGATTATAGAGATGATTTAAGAAAAAAAGATGCCCAAGAGAGAAAATCTCGTGAGAGAAATGAGATGGATTTAGACACTTGGCTTAATTTTAACGCTCCTTGTCTTCCCCAGTCAATAGAACATTATAAAAATAGATTAAATGACGAAAGGTCTGATCTACCTGAGATGCATCATAGAAGAAAGAAGTCTAAGTAAAATTATTGAATAATTGTATGTTATTAAGGGGTATTAATACTTAAAAGTTCAATAAAATAATAATTGTTAAAAGTGGGATGTTAAAATACTGAATAATAGGTTAATAATCTACTTTAATTCCCCCGAAAGGAACTTTAAAATGCTCGTATCCTTCTCCTTGGTAAGGGAATCTTGATCTCCATAACAATTTTCCTTTTTCATGATCTGAAATTTCATCTGTCTTTATTTGTAAATCCTCAGAATCATCGTGATCGTGGTTTGGTCTTGAAACATGTCTACTAAAATATATTTGTCCGTCTCTTATAGTCATTTCGTATTCTCCGCTATTAAAACTGAATGAAAGCGCTTCATGGCCTTCAGCATGTCTTGAATTTTTTATATCCAGTAAATATGCTTTTCCGGCTATAACAATTTCCTCTAAATGAATTTCTTCCCCTTCTATAACCTCTTCAATTTCTCTTCTTCTTATTGCTTTCATTTTCGTCCTTTAAACATTTCAGATAATACTTGGGTTTTGTTTATAAGAATTGTTATGTTATGAAATAACCTATGGAAATTTATTTTCTATTTCAAGTTTTATTTTAAAATTAATCTTCTTGATTTTGGAATAAAATTGCCTATTTTGTCTTTTGATGCTTTTCCGCTTCCTAAAATATCATCTTTGTACTTTATGACAAGAAATCCATTTGTTCCTGTAATGTCTGAGCCTATTGCTAATTCTTGGCCAGACATCCATTGTTCTACCTCTTGTTCGTCCCTAAGCTCAAATATATTTTTTGTTATTTGTCCTTGTTTGTAAAGTAATTGTGAACCTTCTATGCTTAATCTTATATCATTTGTTTGGGGGTCAATTTTAGCAATATAAACACCTATGCTTTCAATGTGGCTGTTTTTTACTATTTCTTTTATTTCTTTTTCAGTTATATTCGATGTGAAAAGTATTATGCGTTCTTTGCCTAATTGAATTAATGTTCCATTTATTTCTCTTGTTCCGAATTGCTCTGCTAATTTTGATATAAATGCTCTTTTCTCGTTTTCATTTAATACATGTACATATTCCATAATACAAATTGTTGCTGATGTTTTATATATATTTTGGAGTAAACAAAGGGTTTTAAACAAATTTTGACTTTTTGAGTTGATGAGTACAATACAGAATTGGCAAATTGAGGATGCTAAAGTTAAAGCCTTGGATGATTTAAGGGTGGAGTTGAATATTCTTGCTTCAAGGGAACAAACACAAGCCATAAGTGGTTATGTAAGTTTGACGACAATTGGGAAATTAGGTAAAAAAATTAAAGAAACAAGAAGACAGATTAATTCTTATTCTCAAGGAGGTAGAAAATTAAATTTATTTGATAAACTTGTTTTTAGAGATATTAAAAGGAATGTAGAGGTCATTAATATTTATTATGATTATTTTCATAATCCAAAAAACGAAATGAATTTTGTTTCTTTTTTTTCTAATCTTATGGGCAATAAAAGTGCTTATTATGATTATTTACAAATGATGAACCCAGATAATTATCCCCATGAGGAATTGGATCGGCGTAATGAATTAAGCAACATAATTTTTAATAATGAAGTTGATAACACCATGATATTTAATCCCTTAAGTTCGAATGAAACTTTAAAAGAGATTAAGAAAAGCTTAATGGAAAAATTCTCTGAAAATAAGAGTTTTATTGAGAGTTTCTATAAGTATAATGGGTTAGATGTTTCTAAAGTTCATGTTGATATTTCTTCAACTGAAGATGGAAGAGATTTTTTTGAGAATATTCTAAGAACGATAGCTCTGAATTCTGAGGACTTTTTTTGTTATAAAGACAAGGAAGGTAAAATCAAGATTGATGATTTATGTGCTAAAATAGCATTAACTCATGAATATGCTCATGCAATTCATTTTAACTTATCTCAGAATATGCCAAATGGTTTAAGAACAAAGTCAGAAGATAATTTACTTTATAATCAAAGAATACTTGAGGAGGGAATTTCTCAAAGTTCTGAATTGTTTATGCAGGACCACATTGCTGAAAAACAGCAAGCACTTGGATTAAGTAATGAAGAAGTTGAAAGAGCCAGTTTAGATAATAAATGTGTTTTAGCTAGATTGCTTCCAAATTTGGTTTGGAATTTACTGCAGCATAGAGAATTGGAAGAAGAACTTAATCCAAAAATTCCTAAGCAATTTAAAAAACTTACAAGAGTTGTTTTTGAAGAAATTAGCGGAATGAAGAGACTTAGAAAAGATCCTTTTTTTCTAGATATTCTTCCTTTTTTTGAGTTTGTTGATTCAAGTCTAGTTTATATTGAAGGATCTAGGAGGATATATCCAGTTGTAAAAAAAATGAAATCTCAAGGCTATGGGACAAATACAATCTTGCCTGCCTTGTTTCATGGTTGTTGGTCTGATGTTAAAGCTCAAGAGAAATTTATTTTTGATTTGTATCTGCCAAGATTAAAAAGTGAAAATTAATCCCTAATCTTCCTTATTTTAGCTAAGAAAAAACCTTCTGTATCATTATCATGAGGGTAAATTCTGCAGGAATTTTCCACTTCTTTGCTATATGTTTTGTCTTCCCATTTTGTAATTCCTGAACGGCATTTTATTGGCAAGTTTATTTTTTCTATCTTTATCTTTTTTTTAAATTCTTCATGATTTAAGATAAAGTTTAAAATTTCTTCATTTTCTTCTGGTGCATGAGTGCAAGTTGAGTAAACAAGTTCCCCATTTTTATTTAGAATCTTGAGGGCATTAACTAATAGAGATTTTTGTAGTCTTGAGAGCACTTCAATAGTCTTTGGATTCCACATTTGCAACGTTCCAGGTTTGTCTCTTATTGTACCTTCTCCTGAACAAGGAGCATCTAAAAGAATTTTGTCAAATTTTATGTTTTGTGTTAGAAATTTTTTGCATAGAGATACGCCGTCTTTTTTTGTTATAATTAAATTAGAACAGCCACAACGATTTGTATTTGTGGCTAGTATTTTTAGTCTGCCCCAACTTACATCATTGGCTAGAATTAATCCTTTATTATCCATCATTGCGCATATTTGCGTGGTTTTTGAGCCAGGTGAAGCAGCTAAGTCAAGAACAGTTTCATTTTCACTTGGTTTAGGATTTAATGCTATAACCGGAAGCATTGATGCTATTTCTTGTACATAATAATAGCCAAGAAGATGTTCAAGACTTCTTCCTAATTCACCTGGAGAAAGTTCTGAGCCAATAACCATTACTTCTGGATAATTTTTAAATGGCTGTTTTATTTTCCAGCCCTTTTTTTCTAATCTTTTTAATAGCTCTTCTGGTGAAATCTTAAGAGCATTACATCTAATTGATTTTCTAGGAGATTCATTTAGAATTTTAAAGTATTTATTAAAATCTGTTTTATCTGAAAGTAATTTTTGCATTCTTTCTATAAATAAGGGTTTTATTGATTTTAGTGTTATGTTTTGTCTTTTCATTTTGAATTTTTTAATGTCACTTTTTGATTTTGTTTTAATTCTTATTTAATCAAATTAAATACTTTTATAAAGTTTTTATTTTTTATTTAGTTAATTATGAAAGAGGAAAGAAGAGGAGATTGTGTTCATAAAAGATTAAGATTCAATCAAGAAAAAGAACCATATGAAAAATTAAGATTATCTCTGACTTTGGAAGAAATTTCTATTGCACGAGACACACCTATGATGTCTGTTATCATAAATACTGGTTCTGCTAATTACGAGCGACTTCAAGAAGAAGTTAGAGCTTATTGTTTAAACGTTAAAATGGCACATAAAGAAGCATGAAAATCTAAACCTAAGATTTTTCTCAAATAATATAAATAACTAAAAATAAATCAAAAATCACCTAATTTAGTTTGTTTTTTTCCATCTATAATCTCTTTTAAATCTAAATTAAAAACCTGGAAGATGTTCTCTACTGCAGGCAGAATTTGTCTGTTTAAATAATATTCAATATCATATTGTCCTTTTTCTTCTGGAAGTTTTACTTTGTCTCTTACTAATTCTTTCTTTTTTCCCGTGCTTGATTCTGAGATATAGTAACTAATCAGGATTCCCGCATCTATTGGCATTCCTTGTTTTAACATTTTTCTTGCAGCTATAACATGGGGAGATATTGCTTTGTATTCCTCTAATGGTTTTTTGAGTTGTGTTTTGATTATTAAATCTTGTAAGGAAACTTGCCGATTTTTTATTTTTTTAATTATCTCCTTTACGAAGTTAAGGGCTTTTTCGTTTTTACCTTCTTCTAAAATCATTTTAATTACTTTGCTTTGAACTTCCCTAGCTAAGCCACACCAATCTCTTCTTACTGTTTCAAAACCACGAATTTTAAGATTGTCCTTTTCATCGAGCAAAGCATACTTTTTTTTAGCTCCTAAGTCTCCTGAACGTTTTGTAACCCATATTCCCCTTTTATAAAAATCCTCTAATTCTAATTCCATTATGCCTGGAAGCTGGGAATTAAGGTTGTTTAGAAAATCTTTTACTTCTTGTTTGTTCGCCTTAGCCCTAGAGAAAGCGATACTATCTGTATCAGCGTAGATTACTTTATATCCTGCTTGTTCTGTTTTTTCTATTGCTTGTTTATTTAATTGCCTTACAAATGCAAGTATTGAATTAGAAGCTTCGCTTGAATGATATCTTGCTCCAAAAAATGCAACATAACCATGAACAGAAGCGGATAAAACTTTGAATGCACTGCTTCTTGCTTTGCTTATAGGAGAAGGATTTTGTTTGTATTCTGCTTTAAACTTTTTTCTTTTTTCAAATATTTCTTTGCATAGCTGAGGAAAAAATCCCGGTTGTTTTTTAAAATAAAACCTTGTTTTTTTGCTTTGAAATTCCAATTCAGGAGATTCATAATAATCTTTGTCTTTTTTTCCAGAAGGTTTTTTTTCAAGCAATGTTCCTTTTGACAAATTGAAAGAGACTATAATGCTTGTGTGCATGGAAGTGAAGTCAAAGAAAACAATGTCTTCATAAAGTCCAGGAGAAGGCTGGAATACAAATGCCCCAACACTTGGCAATTGATTTTTTCTTTTTCCTATTTCTTCATAAGTTGGACGTTTTTCGGGAATTTCATTGTATTTATCTAAATTATGTAAAATGAAAGATTCAACATGTTTGGATAATCCAAATCTTGAAACATCGAAAATTGGCTCTTCATCTGTAATTGAAAACTCGAGCAAGTCTGGCCAAATCTTTTCAGCTAATTTAAATGTTAAAACTGAATCTTGAAGATTGTACTCAAAGTATTTTAGCCATTCACTATGCTCTATTTTAGATGAATGCTTGAATTTAAATTCTGTTTTTCTTTCCCCAATCAGTTCATTTGCAACTTCATTTAGTGATAGAGTTTCTGAGCTAAGATATTGTGCATATGCAATTTGTATAAACCTTAGTAAATCTATATGCACTATCCCAGAAATTCTTCCTGTTAAGATATTTCCCCTATGGAACCTTGGTTGGCTATTATCTAGGCCAAGAGAAAGTTTAATCTTATGTTTTTCTGCTCTTGCTTTCATGTATGGAAGATCAAAGCCATCGCTAAAATAACCAACTAAGAAATCAGGAGAAATCTTTTTTACATGTTCAACAAATTTTTCTATAAGTTCTGCTTCATCTTTTACATATTCCACATATTCCAATAAATTATTATCTTTAATCAAATTCTTAGCTTTCCATGTTATAACTTTTTTTAGGTTTTCTGAAACAAGTGAAATCATTAAAATTTCTCCTTTTCCTATTTGAAATTCATCGCATTCTAAATCATAAGCAAGGAATTTTGGCTTGAAATCTGCTGAATTCTTTTCTATTTTTCTTGCTTTTTCAAGTTTAATACAAATATCCACATCTAAAGCAATGTCAATTCCCCCAAATTTTTCACTATTATTCAAAATTTCTCCTGAAACTTCATACCATTGCAAAGGCAGGATTTGTTTTTCAATAATATAGTGGGTTTCGAAACCAAGGTCATAACCACGTCTTTTTTCTATTCCTTTCATATCCAGTTTATCTGCAATGTCATGCAAATAATTAGTTGCAAAAATCTTTAAGGCTTTTACAGGTTCATCAAGAAATTTTTTATTGTGTATTTCTACTTTATCAACCTTAGTTTGTCTGCCTTTAATATCTAGCTTAATTGTAGAAATTTTGTTTATTATATTTTTTATCTCTTTTTCTTTAATATCCTTTTCAAGAATAGCCCATAAATAAACATCACAGCTATCAATTACACAAAGTCTTTTTCCTTTATCATCTCTGCCGATTATTCTAATATAATTCCTTTGTTGCCAGTCAAAATAATCATAATCTATTGGAATGAATTTGAATGAATTAACTTGGCTTAGATTGCTTATGTTAATTAATGGTTTTAAAGTCATATAAGAAAATAAGCAATCTATTATTTAAGAGTTTTGTGTTGTTAATTCAGGTAGTTGTTTATTGTTTTGGTGAATTTCCTCTAAGTCTTTTACTTGATATGTGTATATAAAAAAGAGATACACTTCCATATCTTTCTATTGCTATTTTTTGTAAGCCATCTCTTTCAATTAATTCCATTATTTCTGGAAAACAAATGCTTTTTCCTAATTTTCTTTCTGATGTTTCTTTTTCTCTAAATTCTTTATGTTCAACTATCATTGACAGATATTGTCTTAATGCTCCAAGATTTGTTCTAATATCTCTTTCAATATGTGGGTTATAATCTTTAACAATAACATCCAAACTTCTGTTAATTCCCTTCATTAGACTATTAGTAATAAGATTGAAATGAGAGTCTTCTGGGATATCATTTAATCTTTTTAGGTTATTTATGGCTGTATAATGCAACATTATCAAATATTTTAGTTCATGATATTCCATAAAACAATTTATAATTTGTTATTTTTAAACTTAACTAATGTTATCTTTTATAAGTGACTACAGTAAAAAGGTTTATAAATACTTAATTTTTCTATATTTGTTATAAATGTTTTTGACACAAAAAATGAGTTTTATAAGACTAACCAAAAGTGAAAGAAAAGACAGAGATTCAGTAGGTACAAATACAATAGATGAACAAGCAAGAGTAGAATTTGGGGGGGAAAATGGAGAATTAGGAAAGTTAAGGAGAGAAGTTTTAATTTTACAAGATGAATTAGAGAGATTACAGCGTCATCCATTTATTTCTGGAACTGTTCTTGATTTAGGGAGAAAGTCACTAAGAGTGTCTGTGGATAACGCACAGATTTTTGAAGTTCCATTAGATTTAAAATTAGCAAAAAAAGTAAAAAGGGGGAGTAGAGTTATTTTAAGTCCATCAACTCATGCTGTAGTTGATTATTCAGAGTTTACATCTTTAAGCGGAGAAGTAACTACTGTTGATGAAATTTTAGATGCTAATAGAATAAGGGTTCAAAACAGTGGAAAAGATCAATTGTAAAGGACAACAACTATATCAAGATGGATAAATATCCAATTCCTAAAGAGTGGAAAGAAATTTTCTGTCGCACTCACCCTGTACAAAAATTGTTTTTTGAGGCCTTGTATAATGTATAAAGGGAAGTTAGTTTCAGTGGTACTTGCTACATATAGAGAGAA
>CAZOFF010000017.1:443-1925 GCA_964579165.1 Candidatus Woesearchaeota archaeon | reverse complement strand
AGATCATATTATTTTTAGTGCTGTAGAAGGTCTTAAACCAGGAGATGAGGTTATGTTGGATCCCTCAAAAGCTTTGGCTATTGAATTATTTGCAAGAAAAAAAACTAAATATGCACTTGAAGAAATTCCTGTGTCCCCCTGGGATAATCTTGGTGGATTGGAAGATGTAATAAAAGAGATTAAGCAAGAGATTGAAGACCCATTTAAGCATAGGAAAATTTATGAAAGGTATACTAGAAAACCAATAAAAGGAATATTATTATATGGTCCTCCCGGATGTGGAAAAACTGCGATTGCTAAATCTATTGCTTATAGTCTTTCTCAAATAAATAAAAAATCAAAAAATTCATCAAAAGGTTATTTTATAAAAGTTGATGGTCCGGAAATTTTAGAAAAATGGGTAGGTAATTCCGAGGCAAATATTAGAAGAATCTATTCTGCTGCAAGAGATTCTGCGTCTGAAACTGGTGGGCCTGTAATTGTATTTGTTGATGAAGCAGAAGCAATATTAAGAACTCGTGGTACTAGTAATTCAACCGAGATTTATGATTCAATTGTTCCACAATTTTTAGCAGAAATGAGTGGTATTCATGAAGGAAGTAATGTTATAACTATTTTAGCTACAAATAGAGAAGATATAATCGATTCTGCTGTTTTAAGAGATGAAAGAATAGATAGAAGAATAAGAATTCCAAGACCAAATAAATTAGGAGCAAGCGAAATTTTTAAGATTTATTTAAAAGATAAACCTTTGCAATCTGTAATTTTTGGTTTTGATACTCTTGATATAAGTAAAATTTCATCAAGTTTGGCAGAGACAATTTATGATGAAAAGAATATTGCTTATGCTGTCGTTCACCCCAAAGAAGGAGTATTAGGGAAATTTTTGTACAAACATTTAGTAAGTGGTGCGATGATTAAGGGAATAGTTGATAGGGCAAGTACTTATGCTATCCAAAGAGAGATTCATGGAGGAGAAAGAGGAATTTCACAAGGAGATTTAGAAACAGCTTTAAATGAATCCTTTATGAGTCATTCTGGTTTTGTTCAATCGCTTGTAAGAGATGATTGGAAAGATGTTTTTGGTAGCCAAGGAGAGCGATATAAGAAAGCATGTGAATCTAACTATTTAGTTTTAGAAGATTTGATAAAACCAATAGCTGGAATTAAATGTTAATATTCAATTAAATTTAAGGAGATAAATTCATGAGAGAACAAAAAAGTGACGAAGACAGAAAAAGTTCACAAACTAAACCGAAGAGTTTAGAAGCAGCAAGTAATGAATTACCAATTATAGCAAGTGCCAGAACTGGTTTATCTAGTAAAGATGAGTCTATTGATCGAAGAGTTCCTGTTGAGTACGTAGATAATAATATAAGACAAGTTATAGAATATCTTACAACTCAAGAGATTAGTGACAGTGAGCATCCATTAATGGAAGGTATAAAAAAAGAACTTAGCGCTAAGGGAAGTGTAGTTGTT
>CAZOFF010000017.1:0-433 GCA_964579165.1 Candidatus Woesearchaeota archaeon | reverse complement strand
AAATGGAAAAACTGTAACAAATCTTGATGACCCTTTAAGTAAGTATCTTGATGTAAAGGAACATCAGCTTCCAAACGGTGCTACAAAAAGATACAGAGCACTTGATATAGAGATTTCAGCTGTTCAACAAGGTGGACTTTATAAGTTACTTCGATAAATAGTTATTATTTGAAGGAAGAAAATGGAATTCAAAGTTGGAGATAAAGTTAGGTTTATAGATTCTAAATCTGGTAATGCAAGATTTTTTAAAAAAGGTTTAGAAAATCTAGAAATAAGAAGCATTACTAGCGGGAGATCTTATACAGTTTGGGAAAGTGATAAATCTGATACTTGGACTGTTCAAACATCTGAATTGGAACTTATGCCTTCTTCTTTACCTAGAGTATCATTATCTAGAATAGAAAACATCCCAAGGCATCCA
Organism: Candidatus Woesearchaeota archaeon; assembly: GCA_964579165.1. Taxonomy (GTDB): domain Archaea; phylum Nanobdellota; class Nanobdellia; order Pacearchaeales; family GW2011-AR1; genus CAZOFF01. The sequence continues at coordinate 12 of CAZOFF010000017.1, read as the reverse complement.
GTTTTTGAGATT
>CAZOFF010000016.1:1897-13214 GCA_964579165.1 Candidatus Woesearchaeota archaeon | reverse complement strand
TTACCTTTAGTTAGGGGATTGTCTTGGTTTGGAGTTGAAGTTATTTCTACTTTTTTATTTTCTGGGTTGAATACGAGCCATACCCATCCGCTGCCAAATATTGACATAGCGGTCTCAGATAATTTGGTTTTAAATATTTCATAACCCCCAAAATCTTTGATTATTGCTTTTCCCACTTCTGATTTGGCATCAAATTTAACATTTTTCTTTAGCAATTTCCAAAACATGCTATGATTTAAATGCCCTCCCCCGTTATTTCTAACTGCTATTCTTACATTTTCAGGAAGATTATTTAAGTTTTTAATTAAATGTTGAATATCTTTTTTTTGCAAGTCATTATAGTTTTCTAATGCTGTATTTAACTTTTTGACATATCCTGCATGATGCTTGTCATGGTGTATTTCCATTGTTCTTGCATCTATGAATGGTTCTAAAGCATCAAATTCATAATCTAAGGGCGGCAGTTCAAAAAGATTGTTAGTCATATGAACGCATGTTCATATTTGTTTATAAAACTTATGGTATTAAAGTATACACTTAATACATTGGTTTACCAATAAAACAGAACAATAATCTTTATATTCTTTATAAGGATAAACAACTTAATGGGTGATAATATTGATAAATCTGATAATACTCAATTGTTAGATATTCCCCAAAGTGATGAAACTGTTTATAGATTAAGTTATTGGAAGGATATGGAGAATACATTCAATGTAAGAATTCATCACTTTAAACCAGCTAATGGCAGAGATGTTCAAATAGATTATTTTTGGAAAACCTTTTCAAATCTCCCCCTGCCAATAAAAGATTCGTTGATTAAGATTTTGGAAGATAAATAATTATTCAAATTCAACTTTTTTATGTCCACATTTAAGTTTCTACAACCCTTTAAGTACACAGAGGACAAAACATATAAAAGGCTATTCTAAGCTTAAATAGTTATTACTTAATTATATATAAAATGACCCAAGTTCTTGAAGCAACACAGAAAACAGACAAAGACATAATTGGAGTTTTACATCCACTTGTAAAAGAGTGGTTTTTTTCTCGTTTTAGAGAATTTTCTGAAACACAGAGATATGGTGTTCCTTATATTTGGGAAAGAAAAGATATTCTTATTTCAGCTCCAACAGGTGGGACAAAAACACTTACTGCTTTTCTTAGTATTATTAACTATTTAATTATTTTAGCTGAAAAAAATGAACTTGAAGATAAGATTTATGCTCTTTATACTAGTCCATTAAAAGCGTTAAGCAATGACATTCATAAAAACCTTGAAGAGCCATTAAATGAAATTTATGAGATAGCAAAGAAAAAAGGAATTAAATTGCAAAAAATCCGTGTTGCATTAAGAACAGGTGATACAAGTGCAAGCGAAAGAGCAAGCATGGCAAGAAAAGTGCCCCATATTTTTGTTACAACCCCCGAGACACTTGCTATTGTTCTAACAACAAAAAAGTTTGTGGATAATCTTAAATCTCTGGAGTTTTGCATTGTTGATGAAATTCATGCTCTTGATAATAAACGAGGAACATACTTAAGTTTAACATTAGAAAGACTAAATGAAATAAGCAAGATTTATCCAGTAAAAATAGGCCTAAGCGCTACAATATCTCCATTAGATGAAGTTGCAAAATATCTTGTTGGAATTGATGATGAAAGACAAGTTCATATTGCGGATGTCAAAATGCAAAAGAAACTTGATATTAAAGTATTAACTCCTGTAAAGGATTTAATCTATGATGAAAATTTAAGTGTTGAAATGTATAAACTTCTTGACAAATTAATTCAAGAGCATAAAACAACTCTTATATTTACAAATACGAGGTCTGCAACAGAAAGAGTAGTTAATCACTTAAAAGAAAAATTTCCAACTGTTTATGGAGAGGATAATATAGCTGCGCATCATTCATCTTTAAGCAAGAGTCATAGATTTGATATTGAAGAAAGACTGAGAGCAGGCAAATTAAAAGTGGTTGTTTGTTCTACTTCTCTTGAACTTGGAATTGACATAGGTTATCTTGATTTGGTTATTCTTCTTGGAAGTCCTAAGTCCAGTGCAAGAGCATTGCAAAGAATAGGAAGAGCAGGCCATAGATTACATGAAACAGCAAAAGGGAGATTTGTTATTCTTGATAGAGATGATTTGATTGAAAGTTGTGTTATTCAAAAAGAAATGATAGAGAAGAAAATAAACAAAATTTATTTTCCAAAAAATGCTCTTGATGTTTTAAGTCAGCAGATTTTTGGCATGGCTATATATAAAATATGGGATATTGATGAAATGTTTTCTTTAATTAGAAAGAGCTATTGTTATGCTAACTTAACTAAAAATGATTTCTTGGATGTGATATCTTATCTTAGTGGAGAATATGCTCTTGAAAAGAATTATGTTTATGCAAAGATATGGTATGATGCTGAAACAAGGCAAATCGGTAAAAAAGGGAAATTAGCTAGAGTGATTTATTTAACTAATATTGGAACAATTCCAGAAGAATCTTTTGTTAAAGTTAAAATTGCGCCTAACGGAGAACAAATTGGAGCAATAGATGAAGGATTTTTAGAAAGAATGAGAAAAGGAGATGTGTTTGTTCTCGGAGGAAAAAAATACATTTACCAATACACAAAAGGCATGAATCTTTATGTTCGTGCTACTATAGACCGGCCCCCAACGATTCCTTCGTGGTTTTCAGAAATGTTGCCATTAAGCTTTGATTCTGCTCTTGAAATTGCAAGATTTAGAAAACTTTTATCAGAAAGATTTGAAAATAAAAGAAAAAAGCAGGAAATTCTTAACTTTATTGAAGAGCATCTTTATTTAAAAGACCAGCAAAATACTTCTGAATCAATTTATAATTACTTTAAAGAACAACATAACTTTTTAGGTATTCCAGATAGTGGTTTTATGATAATTGAAAGGCATTATGATAATAAAACAAACAAAAATTTTGTAGTATTTCATAGTATGTATGGAAGAAGGGTTAATGATGCTCTTTCAAGATCTCTTGGGTTCTTAGTTGCAAGAGGAGGAGCAAGAAATATTGAACTTGGAATTAGCGATAATGGTTTTTTCTTAGCAGGAGATAAAATGAAAATAGAGAAAGCCATTGAATTTCTTACTCCAAATAATTTATATGATATCTTAAAAGAAGCTTTGGAAAAAACAGATGTTTTAGCAAGAAGATTTAGGCATTGTGCTACTCGTTCTTTAATGATTCTTAGATCCTATAAGGGCAGATTAAAGACAGTAGGAAAGCAACAAATGAGATCACATTTTTTATTAGCTAATGTGAAGAAGATAACAAACGAATTTCCCATTTTGAGAGAAGCTCGAAGAGAGGTTCTTGAAGATTTAATGGACATAGAAAATGCCAAGCTGGTTATTTCCTGGATTAAAGAAGGAAGAATAAAATGGAAAATAAAAGAAACAGATATTCCCAGCCCCTTTGCTTTAAATCTCATTTTACAAGGCCGTTCAGATTTAATAAAACTTGAAGACAAACAGGCATTTCTAAGAAGAATGCATGAGGAACATATAAAGAGCGTGAAAGAAAAGTAATAATTTATGGAAGTGATGAAAATTTATATATTTTATACGCTTCTTTGCCATGCCTATCTGTTACTTTTTCAAATCCCAATTCCCCCCAAAAAGGCATATCACTATATCTAATAGATTTTCCATCCAGTTTTGGAGTTAATTTTTTACCTTCTTCACTAGAAGGAACTACCCCTGTTTCATATAATAATCTTGCCATTTCATCTAATGTCTTTATAGCAGAAAACTTGAAAAATCCAAGAGCTTTATTTTTAAATCTCTTTGCACCCTCTGTAGATTTTATTTCCTCCCACTCTTCAGCAGTATAATGTCCTTTTTTAGATACTTCTTTTTGTGTGACACCTGCAAAAATTTCTTCTATGTTTATCAGTGATACCATTTTATTTTTATTCAATCATCATGGATTCTAAGCATTTATATATATATATTTACAATTCATTGATATAATTAAAATAAAGATTATAAAATTAAAAACCTCATTAAACACATCAAACAAAAACAAAAAATGCAAATAAAACTTTTTCAAAATAAAGAATTAGACAACAATAGTCACAAAGATTATGAATTTATAAATAACGCCCTGTTTTTCCCTAATCAAGGTATTCTTGTTATAGGAGATTTACATCTTGGTTATGAAGAAATGTTACAGAAAGAAGGTGTGCATATTTCTCTTGGGCAATTAAAAGAATTAAGAAACAACTTAGACAAAATAGTTAAAATAATACAAAAAAATAATTATAAACTAAATGAAATAATATTCTTAGGCGATATAACTCATGCTTTTGCATATGAATGGTCAGAAAAGAATTATTATAAAGAGTTAATGAAAATCACTACTAAATATGTTTCAGAAAATAAAATTATCTTAATTAAAGGAAATCATGATACAATAGATTATACTTACAAGGAAAAACTAAGAAATTATCATATTAGCTCAGATAAGAAAATTGCATTCTTGCACGGCCATAAAGATTTTAAGGAAATTTATGCTAAAAATGTAAAAACCCTTGTTCTTGGGCATTTACATCCTTCCGTTGTATTAAAAGATAAGCAAAACATAAGAAAAGAAAAATTCAAATGTTTTCTAATTGGCAAATTTAAAGGAAAGAAAATAATAATTATCCCAAGTTTTCTTAATTCAATAGAAGGTTCAACAATAAACATTGATATTAATAATTACAAAGAAGATTATGAAGATTTTTTTTCAATTATTCCTAAAAAATACTTAATGAATCTAGAGGTTTATGTTATTGAAGAAAGTGATAACAAGGAGTATAAAGATAATAAAAATGATGGGAACAATAATAAAAATGTTAACAAAATATATAAATTTGGCAAGGTTAAGGATTTAAACACCTAACAAATAAAAATAATTTAACAAACAAAATGAAAACAAAGATTATTGCAAAAAAAGTTAAAAATAAGATAAACAAAAAAGACAAAATAGCTAAGATAGTCAATAAATTCCCAGAATGTGCAGAGATATTCATGATGTATGGCTTAGCTTGTGTTGGTTGTTTTTTATCTCCTCATGAAACAATAGAACAAGGTGCAAAAAGACATGGAATGACAAATGAAGAAATTGATCAAATGATTAAAGATGCAAATTCTTTGATTGAAGCTTAACAGAAAGATTTATATATACTTTATGCATACATAAAATATGCAAGAACAAACATCTATTAGAATAAGCTCAGAACTGTTAAAAACATTAAAGAGCTTTAAAGAAGAAGGAGAAAGTTATGAGGATATAATATGGGATTTTATTGAACCACATTTGGAACTTTCTAAGCAAGCAAAAAAAGATATTGAACTTTCTAAAAATGAATACAAAAGAGGTAATTTCTTTACACTTGAGGAAGTTAAAAAAGAACTTGGTTTATAATGGAGATTTTATTCTCAAATAGTTCAAAAAAACAGCTTAGTAAACTAAATCCAAGAGTTCAACAAAAAATAATCTTAGCTCTTGAAAAATTCAGGAACAATCAAAGAGTTGATGTAATAAAATTAAAAAATAAAGAGCAAGAATTTAGAATAAGAATTGGAAATTACAGAATTCAATTGCAAAAAATTAATGAAGGGTTTTTAATCACAAAGATAGGTAAACGTGAAAATTTTTATTTAATTGTCTTTTAAAATTCTTTCATTTAAACATTTATTTCTTGAATGCTTTTATTAAGGGTCTGATTGCAAACACAATCCAAGCAACTAAAAAATAAACCCAAGGGGTTCCTAAAACCCAAGATGCAAATGCTGGCCACGCTGAAACAACAAATAATGTAAACGCAATTAATGCCAGCTTTAACAAAGCCACATCAAATTGGTCAAAGTGTTTTAAACTCATCCCAAACCACAATTTTTCTTTTGTCATTTTACTCTCTTTTTTATAATATAATCAGCTTAATGAAGTATTTAAAATTAATCTTAAGTTAAGTAAAGTTCATAACTTAACATCTTCTATAAAAATTGCACTCGCTTTGCTCGTGATTGATATTAACTATTAATATAAATCTGCGACGATAGGAGCAGGTAATTATTTGGTTCATAGTTTTACTCTAGTAAATCTAAAAAAAATAAATGTTAATATTCAAGGTTTACTTAACATAACCATTAATCAATTATCTCTTTATTACTCAAAACAAATTCTGCACTTGTTAGATATATTCTTATCGTGCTTTTTATGCATTGAGCATATAATTGCTTCTTTTCTAAATCTTTTAGATAAACTGTAAAGCAATTTAATTGACTTGTTTTTGTCTTTAATACTTGTCATTTTCTTTGCGGTTTTGTCAATTTCCTTTATATCTTCTTTGTTGAATCTTATTTCTTTAGCTCTTTTCTCTTTTATGTATTGAGAAACAGCAGCTTCACTTATTCCTAAAAGTTCAGCAGCTTCTTTTTGACTTAGCTTGTGTTTTAATGTGAGAGCTTTAGCCAACTCTCTTCTTAAAGCAGGAATAACGTACCAAACTTCTATTTCTTGAGGCATTGTGTATTTCATATCACTTTGTAATGTTTTTCATTAATAAATCTTTCACAAATTTGTCCTGTTAGGGGGGATTAAGTTAGTATAAACTAATTAGTAGTTACAAAATAGAAAGATTTTTAAATAACCATAACTACGAAAAAACATGACAGTAGAAAGTATTGGAAAGCTTAGCGATGGAAGAGAAATATACTTATCAGTGGGAAATTTGGTTACAAATATAAGAGAGTTTAAAGAAATGGGCGTTCCATATCCTTATCTCGCAGATACTCAAGATGTTGTTCAAGCAAGGCTTCAAGGTTTGGATTTAAGAGGAACAAGGACTTCTGTAGCCCCAATATCTGCTAAAGGTGAAAGAAATATTTTAGTAAGACCCTCTCCTTTAATGAATGAGCTAATGGCTTCACAGGCGGTATTCTCTCATAGAAATAACACTTATCCTGTAATGACTAGAGATGTTTATGATGTTGCCAGAGAAATGGCAAAAGCTCAAGAAGGAATAGAGCCAGAAGACAGAACAGCTATAATGCTTTCAAGTGCAAAAGATTTTAATATAACTTCAAGTCATGATGAAGCAAGATTCTTGGATGGAAAGAATGCAGAAGAATGTTTCAGGAGATTTGTTCCATCTGGGCAATCAAGGATTTATGTACTTCCTAACCCAAATTCTAAAAAAGATTCTTTTGTTAATTATGTTTGGTTCGGCTATCCTCGGAGCGACTCGGATTTCAATTGTGGGAGCAGAATTCTCGACATTGACGGCAATGCTTTTGGGGTGTCTAAATAGGCGCTTGCGCCATGTTTCTGGAGAACAAGTAATTTTTTAAAAGTCTAAAATAATTTTCTTTTGCCTTGGAAAGTATTTATGCTCCTTAAATAAAGTATTTCTAACTTAATCTATTCCCTTTTTCCGTAAACTTTATATATATTATTTAAGAATTAACTATAGTTAAGAATATATAAAATGACAAGAAATTCATTAGAGATAAGCAGAGAAAAATATGATAAGGCAAATCCAGAAGACTTAAAGTTTAGAGCCCCAAAAGGATTAAGCGAAGAATTAGTTAGACAAATATCTAAAGATAAGAATGAGCCAGAATGGATGTTGCAAAAAAGACTTATGGCTTTTAAGATATTCATGGACAAACAAATGCCTAATTGGGGTCCATCTCTTTCAGAGTTAAATCTTAATGAAATATCTTATTTTCTTCAACCAAATGCTAAAACTAATGCTGAAACTTGGGATGAGGTTCCAATTGAGATAAGAAAAACATTTGATAAATTGGGAATTCCGGAAGCAGAAAAAAAAGCTCTTGGGGGTGTAGGCGCTCAATATGAATCTGAAATTGTTTATCATAAACTTAAAGAGGATTTGAAAAAGCAAGGCGTTATTTTCCTTAATTGTGATGAAGCTTTAAAGAGTCATGAAGAACTTTTTAAGAAACATTTTATGACCAAATGTGTTCCTGTTAATTTACATAAGTTTACTGCTTTACATTGTGCATTTTGGAGTGGGGGAACTTTCATTTACGTGCCTAAGGGAGTTAAAGTTGATCTTCCCTTGCAGGCTTATTTTAGGATGAATTCTTCTCAAGGTGGACAATTTGAGCATACTTTGATTATTGCTGATGAAGATAGTGAAGTACATTATATTGAGGGTTGTTCAGCTCCATTATACCAAAAAGCTTCTTTGCATGCTGGTTGTGTGGAGATATTTTGTTATAAAGGCGCTAAAGTAAAATATAGCAGTATAGAAAATTGGAGTAAAAATACTTATAATTTAAACACAAAGAGAGCTGTTGTATACAAAGATGCATTAATTGAATGGGTTAATGGTAACTTAGGAAGTAAAGTTACAATGCTCTATCCTTGTTCTGTTCTCATGGAAAGCGGGGCTAAGTCAGACTATTTAGGAATTGCCTATGCGGGGCAAGGACAATATCAAGACACAGGATGTAAGGTTTATCATCTTGCTCCAAATACAAGCTCAACAATATTAAGCAAAGGAATAAGCATAGATGGTGGTGTTAGTTCTTATAGAGGTTTAATAAAAATAAAAAAAGGATGTGTAAAATGTAAGTCTAATGTTAGATGTGATGGATTAATGTTAGATGCTGAAAGCAAGAGCTTAACATGCCCCAGTATGGAAGTAGAAGAAAATGACGTTGAAGTTTCTCATGAAGCTACAATAGGCAAAATAGGAGAAGATAAATTATTTTATTTAATGTCTCGTGGTTTAAGCGAAGATGAAGCAATAAAACTTATAGTTGCAGGATACATGGAACCAGTAATAAAATCATTGCCATTAGAATATGCCGTTGAATTAAATAGACTTATAGAATTAGAAATAGAAAATTCTGTAGCTTAAGATAATTAAAATAAACAGAAATTAAAATAAAAAAACAAAAAATGAAAAACAAATCAAAATTAAGTTTAAATGTGAAAGAAATAAGAAAAGATTTTCCCATATTTGTTAATAATCCTAGACTTATTTATTTGGATAATGCAGCCACATCTCAAAAACCTAAGCAAGTAGTGGAAAGTTTAATTAATTTTTATGAGAAAGAAAATGCAAATGCGGGAAGAGGGTTGTATGAACTTTCTGAAAAAGCAACAAATCATTATGAAAATGCCAGATGTGTGGTAGCCAATTTTATAAACTCTAAAAAAAATGAAATAATATTCACAAAAAACGCAACAGAATCCTTGAATTTATTGGCATTTAGTTTAAAACCGATTCTTGAAAAAATGAAAGAACAAGGAAAAGATGAAATTATTTTAAGCATTATGGAGCATCATTCTAACTTACTTCCTTGGCAAAGATTATCAAAAGAACTTAATTTAAAACTAAGGTTTATCCCCATAACAAAAAATTATGCTTTAGATTATAATGAAGCAGAGAAACTTATAACTAAAAAGACTGCCCTAGTTTCTATATGTCATATATCAAATGTTCTTGGAACAATAAATGATATAGAAAAAATAATAAGGTTAGCAAAAAAGAATAATGCTCTAACAATAATTGACGCAGCCCAATCAATCAGCCATATAAAGATTGATGTTAAATCTCTTGATTGCGATTTTCTTGTTTTTTCTGGCCATAAAATGTTAGGTCCAACAGGAACTGGTGTTTTATATGGAAAAGAACATTTATTGAATGAAATGTCTCCCTTTCTTTTAGGCGGAGGTATTGTTAAAGATGTTTCTACTGCTAATTTTGTATTAAAAGATGCTCCTGAAAAATACGAAGCAGGAACACAAGATTATGCTGGAGCAATTGCCTTCAGTGAAGCTATAGATTATATAAACAAACTTGGCTTTGAAAATATTAAAGAACACGAATCAGAATTAACTAATTATTTACTAAAAGAATTAAAATATATTAGTGGAATTGAAGTCTATCATACAAATAATCTTAATGAATCTTCAGGCATTGTTTCATTTAATATAAAAGGAATTCATTGTCACGACATTGCTTCTTTGTTAAATGATTATAATATTTGTGTTAGAGCAGGGCATAATTGTGCAATTCCATTAATGAAATCATTGAATATAGATGGTTGTGTAAGAGTAAGTCTTGTTTTTTATAACACTAAAGAAGATGTTGATAATCTCATTAGTGCTTTAAATAAGATATTGGAGTTTTGGAACATTAAGGAAGAGAACTATGGAAAATAAAGAAATGTATAAAGAGCAGATTCTTGAATTATACAAAAATCCACTGAATTTTGGAGTTCTTGAATCTCCAGATATAATTGTTGAAGAATTCAATCCTCTTTGTGGGGATAAAATAACTCTTAGCTTAATCCTTAATAAAGAGAATAATATAGTAAAAGATATTAAATTTAAAGGAAAAGGATGTGCAATTAGTATTGCCTCAGCATCTTTAATAACTGAATTGGTTAAAGGAAAAAAGATTAATAAAATCCTCAATCTTGGAGTTAAAGATATTGAAAATTTGTTGAATATTAAAATTTCCCCAGCAAGAGTTAAATGTGCTACTCTGGCATTAGATGCAATTAAAAATGAATTAAATAAACAAAATCAAAGGAAAGAATAAACATGGAAGAATCTGAGGAATTTGAAGATTATTCAGATATAAGATTTTGTGAATATACTGCAAAAGATTTAAAAGGAAACACTATAGACAGATTATTTTTTTGTGATATGTTTTTGAAAAGCCGCGGTTTTGGCAGGCAAATAGAATATGTTAGAGAAGATGAAACTTATTATGATTTATATCTTAGGCAAGGGCATAATATTGTGTTGTATAAGAGTAACAAATATAGTGATGCTTCAATATCAATTCTTTCTACTGATATAGATTTTGTTATGAATATAATAAGAGAGTACATAGATGCAAGATTTGAAGAAATATATCAAGGAGAAACAAAAGATGCTTAAAATAAAAAATCTCAGCGTTGAAATAGAAGGAAAAGAAATAATTCACAATCTTAATTTAAATATTGAGAAAAAAGAAGATAATATTATTGCGTTAATGGGACCCAATGGCAGTGGAAAATCAACGCTAGCTAATGTTATTATTGGAAATCCGGGATATAAAATAACTCGGGGCGAATTATACTACAAGAATAAAAATTTATTAAAATTAACTTCTGATGAAAGAGCTAAGCTAGGGTTGTTCATGTCTTTTCAATATCCTTCAGAGATAGAGGGCGTGACTCTGAGAAAATTCTTAAGACAGGCATACAATAATCTACATAAAAAAAAGATTTCTATATTTGAGTTTGATAACCTTCTCAAAGAAAAAG
>CAZOFF010000016.1:0-1887 GCA_964579165.1 Candidatus Woesearchaeota archaeon | reverse complement strand
ATCTTGCAATTACTTGTTTTAAATCCAGATTTTGCTATTCTTGATGAAACAGATTCTGGTTTAGATATAGATGCCTTAAAAGCTGTTGCAAATGGGGTTGATATTTTTATGAAACAGAAGAATAAAAAAGTTTTAATTATTACTCATTACAAGAGAATACTTGAATTAGTAAAACCCAACAAGGTATTCATAATGTTAAATGGAGATATAGTTGAACGAGGAGGCTATGACCTAGTAAATAAGCTTGAAAGTCATGGATACAAATGGCTTGATAAAGGAGAAAAGCCTAATGGAGATAACAAAAATGGTGACCTCAAAAAAATATAATGTTAAAGTCATTGAAGTTTTAGAACTAAATCCGAGAATTAAATGTTTTAAACTAAAAAGGCCAAAGGAATTTGAATTTAAATCTGGCCAATTTATTATGTTGAGTTTTGATGTTAATGGTAAAAATATCAAAAGAGCTTATTCTATTGCTTCATGGCCATCAAACAAAGAATTTATAGAACTTGTAATAAAAGCTGTTCCAGGGGGAAATAGTGAATATCTTGTTAATAATTTAAAGAAAGGGGACAAAATAGATTTTCTCGGGCCATTAGGACATTTTTCCTGTAATAATAAAGAAGATAATTTGGTATTTGTTTCTGTTGGTGTTGGCTTAGCTCCATTTAGAAGTATGATTTTTGATTTATTATCAAATGAAAATAATAAAAATAAAACAATAACTTTTATAACCGGATATAGAACAAAAGATAATGAATTATTCAAAGAAGAATTTGAAAAATTAACTAATAGATTTCCTAATTTTTCTTATCATTTAATACTAAGTCGCCCAATAGATCAAAGCTATAAGTTTAAAGGCTATGTTCAGGATTTTTTAAAAGATTTACTCTTAGATAAAAATAAAACAGAAGTTTATATCTGTGGGCTAAATGATATGGTAAATGGTGTTAAAGATGAGTTGCTCAGCATTGGCATTAGTGAAGACAGAATTTTCTTTGAGAAATGGGGTTAGTTAATCTTTCAATCCAAAATCATTCATAAACTTTGCATGAGATTTTTTGTATGATTCTTGTGTTTCGTCTTCTGCATCTTTAGTATATTGCCAGTTCCAGAAAAGTTCTTTAGGTGTTGTAAAACCAAACCAGTTTAAAACTTTCTTTTGTATTTTAATTATCTTAGCTCCTCTCCAGTTTTGTCCAACACAAATTAATCCAGCATCTATTCTCTTTATAATATTATCTTCTTCTAGAGTTGAATGTCTGTTTTCAAGCCAAGTTAGTCTTTCTATAAGTTTTTGGTATATTGCATTCATTTGCCCCCATCTAACACTTCCTACAAAAAGAACAGCCTCGCTTTCTAATAATGGCTTGGATATTTTCCATAACTCATCATCTCCATTATTTATAGAAGCCCAACATCTATGGCACCCAGAAGGATTTTTGTTTTTGTCTTTTAACACAGCCCCTTTAACCCCGCAATTATTTCCTTTGCTTGTTGACACATTTCCTTCACAAGGATATATGTTGAGTTTTGTAACATCAATTATTGTTGCTTTCTTTCCCAGCTTCTTTGCAATTTCCTTAGCAATAATTGTGCTTTTTGGGTCTTCTTTATTTCCCACCCATCTATTTGATGTTGTAAGAATAAGTACTTTCTTTTTCTTCTTCAAGTAAGATATAGTTTTCTCTAACCTCTTTTTGTAGTTCATAAAATAGTCAATGAAAAAGAATTAATAAATATTGTTAAAGCATTAACCATTAATCAAAATTATCGACGATAAGAAAAATTGACTAAAAAAGTTGGCAGTCAAATTTGAGTGAGGTTGAACTCTACAAAAATGAGTAGTTGAATGCTCTCCTGAGTTGAAATGAAAAAAATGATTAA
>CAZOFF010000015.1:7160-14330 GCA_964579165.1 Candidatus Woesearchaeota archaeon | reverse complement strand
TAAATAGACAATATCCTACTGCGGGGCAAACAATAATGCGTTCAGGATGGGGTAAGGAAAGGAGTTTTGAAGATGAAACCCAAATAATCTTTGATGTTGGACCTTATAGGACAAAACATAGTGATTTAGATGCTTTAAGTTTTAATCTTTATAGCAACGGTATAAATTTGATAACAGACTCAGGATTATATACATATGAAAAAGGAGAATATTCAAATTATTTTAAAGGAACTCTAGCCCATAATACAGTTGTTGTAGATAATTTAGACCAAACAGCAGAAGCCCCAGACATAGGGAATTTTTTTGATGGAGAAGATTTTGTTTACCAATCTGCACAACACAATCTTTATGAGGGAGTATCACATCAAAGAGCTATACTTCTTATTGAACATGACTTTGTTCTTATAATTGATAATCTGATATCAGATGAGGAACATGAATATAAACAAATGTTTCATCTTTCTCCAGATATGGAACTTAAAGTTCACAACAATTTAAGCATTACAGGTATTGGAAAAGAAAAAAAACAATCTATTACTATTTCTCAATTATTAGAAGAGGACACTGAAATGAGTTTTGTTAAAGCTCAAGAATTTCCTGTAGAGGGCTGGTGCTCTTATGATTATGGTGTTTTATTACCCTGTTATTCCATCTCTTATAAAAAAGTTGGAGATAATGTATCTTTTATCACTCTCCTTAACATTGGAGAAGGAAATAATGATACTTTTGTGGAAATGGATGGCCAATTAATAAAAATTAAAACAAAAGACAAAGAATACACAATAGATTATTCAAAATCCCAAAAACTTGAAAGAGAATTGATAATTCTCGATAATATAAGAAAAGAGATTCCTAGTCAAAATGAGGGAAAAGTTGTAATTATTTTTGATGACGGACACCAAACAATCTCTTATGTTACAGAGATGATGGAAAAATATGGATTCAAGGGAAATATAGCTGTAATCGGAAAATATGTTAATAAATACAAAAGTTATTTATTTCTTGAAGAATTATTAGAATTACAGAACGATTATGGTTGGAATATAGTCAGCCATTCTTTTTATCATAAAAATGCAGTTGAAGAATATTATGATCAAGGTGATTTAAAGGGATTTGAAGAAGATATTCTTAAAATGTCTAAATATTTATCAGACAATAATCTTAATTCAGTGCCAAATTGGTATGTATATCCTCAGGGAGCAACAAACCATGATATAAAAGAAATTACCGAAAAATATTATAAGTTTGCGAGAATTACAAAAAGCCCAGAAGGACTTAACACCTTTGAAGATCCTTTAGCTATAAAAGCATTTTCAGTTAAAGATACAACAAGCCCTGAAGAAGTTAGTAAAGAGATTTTTAATGCCAAAAAAAATAATTTAACTTTATTTCTAACATTTCACAGAATAAAGTTGTCACCCGAGGAAGGAATAGGGTATTATATTAAAGATTTTGAAGAAATAATTGAAGATATATCTAATCAAGGTATTAAGGTAAAAACATTAAGTGAATTTGATAACGATAATGGAATAAGTCAGAACGAACTTATTATAAAAGAAGGGATTCCTGAACAAATTATACTTAACATTACAGTAGTTTATAGCTCCCTGTTAAGTTATGAACTTGACTTAACACTCCCAAAACCTTTAAAAATCAAATTTTTCATACATATTAATAACTAAATTAACAATTTAGCAAAGATTTAGACAAATGCTGGTATTTTTCGAAACTTGCTTTCGAAACTTCGGCGAAAACAACAACACGATGGTATTTAAGATTAACATATCAAGCAAAGATGGAAAAACTTACAAGTTAGAAACAGAAACAGAGGAATTAATTGGAAAGAAAATTAATGATATTATCCCCGGAGAAACATTGCTTGCAAATTTAAATGATTATGAATTAAAAATAACTGGAGCAAGTGACAAAGCAGGCTTTCCTTATATAAAAGATTTAGAAGGGTCTGAATTAAAGAGGATATTATTAAACTATGGCAAAGGCATGAATAAACGTCCAAAGAAAGAGGGAAAAAAGAAACGTTCTAGAAATAGACCTAAAGGTTTGAGATTAAGAAAAACAGTAAGAGGGAATACAATATCTAGTGATACTATTCAAATAAATCTTAAAGTAGAAAAAGCAGGCAAAAAACCTCTTTCTGAAATTTTCTCAGAACAAGCAAAAGGAAAAAGCAAGGAAAACAGAAAATTCAAAAGAGCAAACAAAAAACAAAGTCCATCAGAAGAAAAGACAGAAGAAGCAAGTGAGTAAGCATCAAGTTAAAAGAGAATGAATAATTCTGGGATTACATACTCTCAATTAATGTTTTAAAAATTCAAAATTAGTTGGACCCAACTCTTTTTTCTAGTTCGTTAAGTTCTTTATTCTTTTTTGTAGTTATTAAACGCATAGCAGATGCAAAATAAATTAAGGATAAAAACTGAATAGCTAAACCTGTAAGAGGCGCCTTTTTTTGTTTTTGTATAAACTGGTTATGTAAAATACCTTCTTCTGAATTTTCAAGATTTGTTTTTATTTCCTCAGCCCTATTTAAGGCATTTTTAAGATAATCTGATCTTTCAATTTCTTGTTCACAAGCAAGAGCATATTGTTCTTTTAATTCGGCATCCTTATTGTACAAAACAAAATCTGAAGGGTTTCCTATTTTATTTTCAAGAGCTTGAATTGTTTTATTAATACTAGTTAAATCACCAGAAAAAATTGTATAGGGACTTTTTTTAGTAGTATGGTATTGTGAATAACCCAGCCCAAAGCTAATTCCAAGAAGAGCAGGAATTAACACAATATTTCTTAATCTCTTTTGATATTTATTAAAAATCCTTACTCTTGGTTCCAGTTCCGGATTTGGATTTTGATTATCTTTTCGCTTATTTTCTTCTGTCATTTTATATAAACTTTTTATTGTTGTTCTATTTATAAACTTATCGATTATTGTCACTTTAGAGTTTATATAAATCAAATAAAATAAATAAATAAATAAATTATAACAATTCTTAAAAACTTTTAATCAGATATTATACCATGATAAAAAATGAAAAAGGAAGGAAAAAGCAGAAACAATTGATAGAAGTTAAGGGGCCAGAAGAACTTGAAACTTATTTCTATATTGGCCTAGTCTCTGCATTAAAAACTCAAGGAATATCGGGAATACCAAATTCCCCTAATGCAATTGGACAAGCATTAAAAGAATCAGGCAAATTTGTTAAAAGAAATCATCAGTTTAATATTCCAGAAACTTTATTATATGAAAGATTTATAGACGATATACAAAAATATGGAATAGCTTATGTAGAATCTCCCGAATTTAAACAAATAAAATTCGATGTTCCAGACAGAGAAAGTGCAGAATCTTATCTTGAACAAATAATAAAAGATATGGGAAGCAATAAATACAAAGATATGTTCTTAAAAGCATCAAGAGTTTTTATAAATGAATACAATAAAACAGTAAGAAATTATAAAAAAAATTAGATTGGATAAATATAAAAGAATAGAAACGACAGAAACGCGACTTAGCCCAACAAAAACCCTTAAAAACCAAGCATATTATCTTATTCTATGACAAATAAAACTAACATTACATATAACAAAGACACAACGAATGAAGACCCACAAATACAAATGCAAAAACTTCCAGAAATCAATGTCGGCGTAGTCGGACATATAGACCATGGAAAAACAACCTTGTTAAGCAAACTTACAGGAAAATTCACAGACACACATAGCGAAGAGCTCAAAAGGGGAATAACAATAAAATTGGGTTATGCTGAGATAATTATCTATAAAGATAATGAAGGGCATTATACAACCAAAAACGAAACAGGAAAAGCTACACCATTAAGATATGTTAGTTTTATTGATGCTCCTGGTCATGAAATGCTTATGGCTACAATGTTAAATGGGGCTGCAATAATAGACGCGGCTATATTAGTTATTGCTGCAAATGAAGGAATCAAACCACAAACAAGAGAACATTTTATGGCATTACAAGTAAAAAAAATAAAAAATATAATAATTGTTCAAAATAAAATTGACCTTGTTAATAAGGAACAAGCCCTTGAAAATTATAAAAAAATAAAAGAATTTGTAAAAGGCACAATGGCTGAAAATTCTCCTATAATCCCGGTTTCAGCCCAACAAAACATTAACATAGACAAAATTTATGAAGCATTGGCTAATATAGAAGTTCCAAAGAGAAATGAAAATGCTACTCCTTGTTTTTTAGTTGCAAGAAGTTTTGACATTAATAGGCCAGGAACAGATATAAAAAATTTGAACGGGGGGGTTTTGGGGGGAATATTGAAATCTGGAAGATTAAAAGTTGGTGATGAAATAGAAATTAAGCCAGGATTAAATGTAAAAAAAGCCAACCAAACAACTTATGAACCCATAACAACAAAAATTCTTTTATTGCACAAAGGAGACAAGCAAGTTAATGAAGTTACACCGGGGGCGAGTATTTCAATAGAAACAGATTTAGACCCTTTTTTAACAAAAACGGATTCTTTAATTGGATGTTTGGTTTCACATAAAGGAATTCTTCCAGAAGCAACCCATAATCTAAAAGTTAAATTTCATTTGTTTAATGAAGTTTTTGGCTTAGAGATAAAAAAGAAGGTTGAACCACTAAAAACCAAGGAAATGTTAATGCTTAGCTTAAATACCACTATTACATTAGGGAGCATAGAAAAAATTAAAGACAATGAAATAGAATTTTTATTGCATACGCCCGTTATAGCATTAAAGGGGGATAATATTGGATTAGCTAGAAATATTAACGGGCATTGGAGACTTATAGGTTGGGGAGAAGTATTGTAAATAAATGGTTAAAAAAATACTTCATTGTAAATTCTAAGTGAATAATCCTTCTTTATGCTCTAAATATATTGTAAAAATCCCTCCAAGAACAATACCATAAAAATAAAATATAATTCTGCTGAACAAGGCTACTAAAATTGCCAAAGCTGGATAAATTCCAAGAATGGAGTATAATAAAAACATTACACCTTCCATTAGGCCTATTCCCCCCGGTATTAAAGAAGCATAACCTATCAAATAACTTAAAGTAACCACAATTGCTATAGAAATAAAATTAGGTTCGCCACCAAAAGATAAAAACACAAAATAAGAAGTTAAGAAAAACAAAATCCAATAAACAATGGAGGTAAATAAACCATAAATAAAAATCTTCTTATTTTTTACAACTTTCTTAAATAATTTGAGTATATTGCCCATTCCCGTCCTGATATAATGGTTAAATTCCTTTCTGTCTTTGAATCTTTTTCTTATAAATTTAAAATTATAAAGAAATCCAAACAATAAATGTAATTCAAAAGATTTTCTCCTATATGCTAAAATAAAAGTAAGTATTATAAGGAAAACTAAAGTAAAAAGTGAAAACTCAACTATTGTTTCAACAAAATCTGTTGTCTTAACAAAAAACAAAATAAAAAATAAAGACAATAAAGTAAAAAAAATCTGAATTATTAAATTAAAGAACTTATCTGCAAGTATGGCTCCAAGAACCTTAGTTTTTGGTTTATTATATTTTTTCCCTATATAATGAGCTCTTACTGGTTCACCCCCAATTCCCGCCCCAGGAGTAACCAAATTAAAAAATAAACCCACAAAAATAATCTTTAGAGAATAAAAAAATCCAATATCTAATATTGGTTTTAAAGAATATCTCGTTCTAAAATTCCACACTAAAAAAGCAAGAAATTGGCAGACAAAAGCCAATCCAAGATAAAAACTATCAATTTCTTTAACAAGTTGCCAAACAAAAACAAAATCTACATCTTTAAGTAAATAAAACATTAATCCTAAAACTATTAAGGTAAATATTAAGCTCCAGACAGTTAAGCCTCTCACCTTTTTCATCTATCATAAACGATTTTTTATTTTATAAACATTGTTGACAAGTTTTAATTGAACAAACAATAATGAGCTGGAAGTAAGCAGAATATAGAGTTAAATAAAACATAGATGCCCTAAAAGACAAATAGTCATTCCAATGGTAATTAAAACTCATTTCAAAAAAGTGAAGAGCTACTTATCATCAAAGATAAAAATAGAATAATCTTAAAAAGAAGGACAAAAATTTCTGAACCATCAACTAAAACCATAATCTATTCTTGCCTGTTTGTATGGTTTCTTTTGTTTTCTCATCAAACCCGATTAAACCATCAGAATAATTATGATGGTCATAAACAATAAACCCCTCAGGAGCTTCTTCATCTGTCCTGGTCTCTCCAAAAATTCTGGCCATTTCATGACAAAAAGAAACTAAATTCTCCAAATCAATTGCTTTTTGTTTTTGTTCTTGTGTAAACTCTTGAGGTATAGGAAATTGAGGATTTGTATTAGTCATATTTCTCACTAAGATATAATTACCAAAAGCATCAGCAAATCCAACAGAATCCATTGGTTCTTGCCCAGTAAAGAAAGCCATAACTTCTGCATCCCTTTTTCTATTGCTATTTCTTGCATAATTTTTTAATTCCCAACCTGAAACAATTTTATTTGGAGAACGCCAATCTCTAATTTCTTCTAAATTAAAACCAATTTGAAAATGCTGATTATAAAAATCAGAACTTTCACTTACGATTTTCTCTATTTTGTTTTGCCAATTTTCTGGGTATTTGTCTTTAAATTCCTCATCAACAAATGCATTTATATTAATAATCAAAGGGTTTTTATTTGGTTTTGCGGAAACAACATTTGTATAAGACTTATTTGTTAAAAATTTCATATTTGCCATGTCATAAAAAAAATGTTCAGTAGCCAAATAACTTGTTAAGAGTAATGCTCCGGTTCCAAGAACAATTTTTCTCTTTGTAATATTTAAAGAGCATTTTTCTGGCACAGAAAAATAAATCCACCTTTTAGGATTATACCATGCATAATCATTATTACCAAAAAAACCGTTCTTATTCTTAGTTCCTGCATCCCTTATCATATAATCCAATCCTACACTCAATTTATAAACATTTTGGACTCCCATTATTTGTATAAAATCGCTGTTATCCGCTTCTTGTAAAAAGAGCGAAAAATCATCAGATTTTGAAGAGTTAAAATCCCTTTTTAGGGGCGTTATATAAGAGAAATTGTTGTGTTTTTTATTTTCGTGAGCCGCCGCCTTTTTTGCCTCTT
>CAZOFF010000015.1:0-7134 GCA_964579165.1 Candidatus Woesearchaeota archaeon | reverse complement strand
AAGTATGTATACCCATGCCACAAGAAACATTAAGAAAGAACATTTTGCACTATCCACAATTAGATACTATTCTAATGGTGGAGGAATTTATTAGAGAGAACTCTGGAGAATATAAAAAGAAATCCCTTTGGGGAGCTCTTCCTAGAAAGATGATTTATCAGACTTTCTGCGTAATTTTTGACTATCTGTTAGAATCAGGAAAAATAGCCCAAGACAAAGAAGGATGGATTGTCTGGATTTGGAATCCAGAATTAGTAAGAAAATATCTTTTTAAAGATCATTTATCAAGATGAAATCACAAATAAAATTTGCAGAAGATAAATTGAAAGAAAGTTTTGAGAAACTTAAAGATTCAAAAACAGAAGACAAGAAGCTTTACGAATGGATAAATAGGGCATTAGATGATTTAGAAGAAAACGCTTTTTGCGGGATAAGAATACAAAAAAGATTAATTCCGAAAGTTTACATTGACAAATATGGAATTGATAACTTATGGAAATATGATTTACCAAAAGGTTGGAGGCTAATTTATTCAGTAGCTAATGGGGAAGTTTGTGTTTTGTCCATAATTCTTGAATGGATGGACCATAAAGGTTATGAGAGAAGATTTGGGTATTGAAGTGCCATCTTTAACTATCCTTTAATTCCCAAGTTTAGTGTCTTCGAACAATTAGACATAATTCCCGTTATACGCTTTTTCTCGAAGAGAAAAACAAGGTTTAGTGCAATAATGCCGAAGGCAAAATTTTAGAGTTCGAGAGCTCGAGCTTATTAGTAATCTTCTGCGAAGCAGACTATTTTTTGGGGTGCACGCTTTTTTATTTTCATTATTGACTACATGGTAATTACAAGTAGAAAGCTTTATAAAAAACTTCTTTTTCTTGAATTATATGAGAATATTTCATTCAGACTTAGAAGGAAAAGTTCAAGAGGAATATGGATTTAAAGATGTAGTTAGAAAACCATTAAAATCTGCATGGGATGAAATATTTCAAGATTTAAATTATGAAGAGCTATTTTCTGGAAGCAAAAAAAGGAAAAGCCGTTTGAATGATTTAGCCATTCTGGCATCTTTTGGAATCACTTCTATACCTCATGAATTAATTCATGCAGGTACAAATATTTTAACCGGTGGAACAAATGAGCAAATTGTAATAAATAGGTTATATGGCGGAGACTTGGCTCACTTAGTTCATTCTGGAATTGATGCTAAATTATTATTGCCAATTATTGGGGGGTATGTAAAAATTCAAGAATATGGTTCAATGCTAGGAGAATTGGCTACTTCTGTTGCACCCTATGCAATGACCCCATTAGCAATCTACATGGTCAGTGAAGGAAAAAAGAGGAAGTCATTACCTCTTGCTATCGCAGGTTCAGGGATGATTATAAGTCAAGCAGGTGGAATTATTGGAGATTTTTTCCATTTTGGCAGAACTATTATGTATGAAACTGCAGATTTTGTAGCAAATACAGTAGGTTATCAACATTTTGATGCAGATGATTCTTGGATGGCTTTTCCTCTTGCTGTTGGGGGATTTTATCTCGGAAGTAAATCTTTGAGTTTTTCCTATAGGTTATTTAAATCTGGAGTAAATTATTGTAGAAATTTATTCAAGAAAAAAGAAAAATAATTCTTCTTGACGAAGTCAAGACTATCTGTGAGAAGCACTAAGGGGGGCTTCTGTTCGTTTTCCCTTTCGTAGCGAAGGAGCGCAAATTGCAACTAATCTGTGTTAGATTCTCCCGAATACTTGGAGGGATTCACAACTTCAATGTAAGTGAAAGTTTTCCCATTCAAATGATAGAGGAAAATTGTATAAAATATATTATTAATGAAAATGAGTGCAAAACATTAAGTTATGAACTTGACTTAAACAGGGGGATAGATTTTTAAATCCCTTATACTTATATAAAATATGAAAAAAGTGATGCCAATTTTGTTTTTAGCTATCCTCGCTGTAGCTATGATAAGCATAGTATTAGTTCTTGCACAAGGCAATGGTAGCAATGGAAATAATGAAACTGGAAATGGCAATGCAAACAACGAGACAGATGACGACGATGATGGCAATGAGACAGATGATGGAGATGACAATGAGACTGAGATTGAAGATGAAGATGGCAATACAATAAAAATAAAGAGAAGTGAAAGAATACAAAACTATCTTCAAGGAAGGTATAATTCAACTGAATGCCCTTCTGATTGCAGATGCCAAGGTAGTACAATAAAATGTGAGCTTGAAGATGGAGGCAGGGAAATGACAATAATTGCTGGAAGTTCTGGAAATATTATTGTCCAAGTCAAGGGAATAAATGTTTCAACACAAGTAACACTTTATCATCATGATGGGAGAGTGTTTGCAAATTTCAGCAACGAAACAACAGGGGAAAATGAAACACAGGAGATTGTTCTCCCAGATAGAATTAAAGAAAAGATAAAAGAAAAAGTTAAAGCAAGAGTTAGAAACGAATCTCTTGAACTTAAAAGAAATGGAGAATATGAGTACAATGCTGGAAAAGAATCAAGATTCTTGGGTTTGTTCAAAATAAGAGAAAGAATTATGGCTCAGATTGATGCTGGAACAGGTGAAGTCAGAGTTTTAAGAGCACCTTGGTGGGGATTTTTAGCTAATGACATAGAAGACGAGACAGCATAAAGCATTGATTAGAAAAACCATTCTTTTTTATTTTTTATTATATTTCCTTTTAGTTAAACTTGTGCCTCTCCATTACTTTCTTTATACAGATTTGCAATTCTCTCCAAGCATTCCCATTGTTCTTTGTTAAGCTGTCTAAGATTAATACTGCATAAAACAGACCAAGATAAATTTATCTGTTTTGTGTCTTTTTCAATTATATTTTCAACAGGAGCACCCAATAAATTTTCTCCATTTTTAAAGTAATGTCTTACTGCAAATTGATAAATATCACTCAAAGAAACACCATTAATTTTTAAATTCCCTGCATTAATTTGATTTGAGCTATAAAGTCCTAAAAGTCTTACTTCAAAATCAGACATTCCCTTTAATACTTCTAGATTAGCACCAATCTTTTCAGCCAAATCTGAGTTCTTCTTTAATTTTTCAGCATAATCTAAGATTTTATTCATTAATTCTTTAAAATCAAACAATTTATAAGAGTTATGGTTTAATCCTATTCAATCATTAAAAGCAATAAATTTTATAACCTTATTTTTTCTATTCAAAGTGATAAATAAAAATTCCTTCTGGTTTCAAAATTCTTTCAAATTGTTTATATAAATTTAATTTTAATTCTGAAATATTTGCTTTTAAACTTAAATTTAAAAAAGGTGAATCAAAAAATTGATGAGCATTTACTAAATCAATAGAATTATCTGAAATCATATGCAAAGAATTTGGATGTACTAAATTAGTATTATAATGTTCAAACTCTTCTTTATCTAAATCACCAATATCTATCCCAATTGGTTTAAACCTTAAGATATGCAATCCTCTACATAGCCAAGGTTCAAATTGGCTATCTTTGAAAAATATACCTCCTTCTAAATAAGGATTATTCGAACCACAACCTAAGTCTAAAATTTTTTTGCCTTCTAAACTTTGTGAAGTTGCTTCCAAAATATAAACTAATTGAGTGTGCAATGCAAAATCTGCAGAAGATATTGCATTATCGTCCCAATGAGGTTTTTGTTTAAGTTCTTTAAGAATACTCTTTCTCATAATCATTTCCAAATCAAATGTTTTTGGCGAAATTTTTAGGTCTTCGTAATTTAAAATTTCCATAAAATTGATATAAACGAATTACTTATAAAGATTATTATTCTACTCTAGTTTTATAATTAAATTTATAAGTTTGTTTTATAATTGTAAATTATGACAATATATTCTTATTCAAAACTTAGTACTTATGAGCAATGCCCAAAAAAATACAAGTTTCAATACATTGATAAAATAGAAATAAAAGAAAAACCAATTGAAGCATTTTTAGGAAACAAAGTTCATGAAGCATTAGAATGGCTTTATAATACTGTA
This sequence comes from Candidatus Woesearchaeota archaeon, assembly GCA_964579165.1. Lineage (GTDB taxonomy): Archaea > Nanobdellota > Nanobdellia > Pacearchaeales > GW2011-AR1 > CAZOFF01. The sequence goes on along the minus strand of CAZOFF010000015.1, from coordinate 3,118 downwards.
AAAGAAGGTAAGATTCCAGAAATTGATGATTTAATAATATATTACTCTAACAACTGGCAAAGTGATTATGAAAAAGAAAAGTACACTATTGTTAGAGAATTAAAAGTGGAAGATTACTTTAACATGGGGATAAAATTTTTATTAGATTATTACACTAGTAACTACCCTTTTAAAGAAAATACATTAGAAACAGAAAAGCAGATTTTTGTTGATCTTACAGATTTTGAAAATCAAGAAATGCATAAATTAATTGGATTTATAGACCGTTTAGTTCATAATCTTGAAAGCGACGAAATTGAAATTCATGACTATAAAACATCTGGAACATTGCCAAGCAAAGAAAAAATAAATGAAGATAGACAACTTGCACTTTATTCTATTGCAATAAAAACCCACGAGAAATTTAAAGGGAAAAGAATAAAACTTATATGGCATTATCTTGCATTCAATCAAAAAATAATAATTGAAAAAAAAGATGATGAATTAGAAAAGCTAAAACAAGACACAATAAAAACAATAAAAATAATAGAAATGGCAACGATAGATAATAACTTCCCAACAAAAAAATCTCCTTTATGTGATTGGTGTTCTTACAAAAACATTTGCCCTGCCTGGAAAAATCAATATGATAACAAGGATAATAAAACTAAAAACAATGACAAAGAAAAATATCCCACTATTTTAAAATACTTGAGGGATTAAGTTTAAAGTTTAGATTCCAAATTAATTTTTTTATCAGAAGATTCTTCTTTTGAATCCTTTTTATCTTTATTGTCCTTAATTAACCCGTCAGTAACTATATAATCACATAGATTTTTTAATAGGGAACCACTAATATACATAAAACCACCAAAAAGAATTAAACCAGGATCAATCCTATCCTGAACAACACCATAAACACCAACTAATAAGCCGGCATACTTAATAGCATCAGAAGCAGGACGTGTAAACAACAATGTATTATAAAATTTTTTATTTATTTCATCATCGTTCATGTCTTCACTTATTTTATCTTCATCCATAATTTAACAATTTAGAAGTTATTTATAAAGTTTATGTATTAAGTAATAAATTTGGAAAAGATTAATCCCCATTGCCTAAATCAACAACATTAGCTAAATCAGTAACATAATCTCCTTGTTGTAGCTTCACTATTCTAACACCTTGCGTAGCTCTCCCCATTATTCTTATGTTTTCCAATCCTGTTCTTATAACCATTCCTTTGGCCGTAGTTATTATAATGCTGTCTTTATCATTAACAGAAACAGTTGTAACAACATCTCCTGTTTTGTCCGATATTTTAAGATTAATAACCCCCTTTCCTGCTCTTGCTGTTTTTCTATAATCTTGAATAGCTGTTCTTTTACCATAACCATTCTTTGTAATTGTTATTATTGCAGCATTTTTTAAGATTTCTAGGCTGACAACTTTATCATCACTATCCAATTTAATTCCTGTAACTCCATAAGAAGCCCTTCCCATTTCTCTTACATCTGACTCATTAAATTTAATAGCTTTCCCCTTTAATGTTGCCAATAAAACTTCTCTGCCTTTCTCAACTATCTCTACTCCTATTAAAAAATCAGAATTATCTGCAGGAAGATTAATTGCTTTTATTCCTGATGCCCTTGGCTTAGAAAAATGCTTTAATGAAATTTTCTTAACAATTCCTTTAGATGTAGTCATGAATAAATTTTCCTTAAATTCCCTAACGGATATCACATTTGTAACATTCTCATTTTTTAAACTAAGGATATTAACAATTGCTTTTCCTTTCCCATACCTTTCCGCTTCTGGAACTTCAAAAGCCTTAAGCCAATAAAGTTTTCCTCTTGTTGTAAAGAACATTAAATAATCATGAGTTGAGCAAGTTATTAGTTGTTTAACAAAATCTCCTGTCGCTAAGCCTGAGCCTATAACTCCTCTTCCGCCTCTTTTTTGTTCTTTATATGTTTTTAAGTCCATTCTCTTGCAGTAACCTTTATCAGTAATCATAACAACAACCTCTTTCTGTTGGACCAAATCTTTTTCTGAAATCTCAGAGATTCTTTGTAATATTTGAGTTCTTCTATTATCACCATATTTCCTTTTTATTTCATTAATTTCTTTAGTTATTATTTTTAGAACTTCATTAACATCTCCAAGAATTTTTTCCAATTCTAAAATGGTTAGCTTAAGTTCTTCTGCTTCTTTCTTTAATTTATCAACTTCTAAGGATGTAAGTTGCTGTAACTTTGTTTCCAAAACAGCTTGAGCTTGTTTTTTGCTTAAACTGTATTTAGTCATTAAACCTTCTAACGCCTCAACCGCCCCTTTAGATTTTTTAATTAAAGTGATAACATCATCAATATGTTTTAATGCAATCAGCAAACCTTCAACAATTTCTTCTCTTTCTTTGGCTTTTTTTAATAAAAATTTTGATCTACTAACAACAATCTTTTTTCTATATTTTACATGCTCTTCTATAATTTCTTTAAGGTTCAGAACTCTTGGCTGTCCCTCAACTAAGGCGAGCATATTTGCATTAAAAACGTCTTGTAATCTAGTAAATTTGTATAATGAATTGGTGATAAACTTTGGATTTGCTCCTTTTTTTAATTCAAGTACAATTCTTATCTTTCCCTTAGCAGATTCATCTCTTAAATCAGAAACATCTCTTATTTTCTTGTCTTGAACAAGATTAGCAATTTGAGTAATCAAATCAGATTTATTTACCATATAAGGAATTTCAGTAATAATCACAGCATCTTTATTTTTAACTTGTTCAACAGTTGTTTTTCCTCTTATTACTATTCTTCCTTTTCCTGTTGTGTACAATTCAGAAAAATCACCAGTAGCATTTCCACCAGTAGGAAAATCGGGGGCTAATACATGTTCATTTAATTTTTGAATATTTATACTTGGATCTTTAACATAAGCAATGATTGCATTACATAATTCAGAAATGTTATGGGGAGGAATATTAGTTGACATACCTACTGCTATTCCGGTTGCACCATTCAATAAAAGATTTGGCAATTTTCCAGGTAATAGAACCGGTTCCTTTAAAGAACCATCAAAATTAGGAACAAACTTAACTGTTTCTTTTTCTATATCTTCAATTAATTCAGTCGAAATT